>JABUEW010000049.1 GCA_013314855.1 Bacillota bacterium
GGTTATAGTGTTATCCGATGACTTAAACGTATGGTTAAATTTATGTAATATTATTATATAATTGGATAAAATTACTAACGCAGCCACTATTAATGGATAAGAATAAAATTTTCATGCTTCAGCTCTGCGGAAATCCTGTTATCATTGACAATTTAGCTTATTTTATTTATAATAGGGAAAGAACCCTCGAAATTATTGAAGAAAATTTCTACAAATAGTTAGCAGGCGTCTATGGCTATAAGTAGAGCAAAAAATGTATGAATAAATGGCAGAAATATGGAGTATGATGTTTATAAATAAATATAATAGATTTAAATAAGGTTTGTATTAAAAGGGAATTAATGTTACACTATATAATAGGTATTTTATAATTTAATATTGTTGGTGCTGAATTCCTGCAAAACATTTCAATTGCAGGATACGGGGGAACCGATATACTGGGGTGAATCCGGTAAATGTCCCGGGAAATAAACCGTTGAATTTTTCCGGTAGGGCTAATTCCTTTCGGCCCGAATCCGTCAGCTAACCTCGGAAGCTTTGAAGGGAAAGGAGGTTATTATTGTACTGTTTTTAATAAGCGATTTTCACTTCTGAGGTAGGTGAATATCGCTTTTTTAATTGTAGATGCATATCTGTGCTTAAATAATGAGTATGACTTAATGTCATTCCGAATTTGATTTTGAAATATCAAATTCAAGCAAATATTATTATATCGATTTTGTGGAAGTTAAGTCTATTTTGCTCGAAATTAAAAGAAGGAGGTTGTTTTCATGTTAAAAGCATATAAATTACAAATAAGTAATAAAGAGGATAGATTTACTATTCTTAAAGAAAGTATATATGATTATTCTAAAGTAAAGGATAGTATTAAGACAGGAATAGAGGATAAAGATAAAATTGAAGATCAAAAGCAAAAAATAATTGAATATTTAAATGCTACTAAAGAACAGTGGAATGACTATAAGTGGCAGCTTCAAAACAGGTTTACGGAACCAAAAGGAATTATAGACATATTAGGTATTTCAAAAGATGATGCCGAAGATATAATTAAAGTAGGTTCAAGCTATAGATATGCAATATCCCCATATTATTTATCCCTTATTGACCCTGAAGATCCTAAATGTCCTATAAAACTGCAATCAATCCCTTCAATTCATGAATTGGATAATAGGGGTGCGCTTGATCCGATGGCCGAAGAGGATTCTACCCCTGAAGAACTAATAACAAGGAGGTACCCTGACAGGCTTATTATAAAAGTGACAAATATATGCGGGATGTATTGCAGGTTTTGCCAAAGACGTAGACTTATAGGCGAGTTTGATACCCATGCTTCAAAGGCGAAAATAAGTAAGGCTATTGAGTATGTCAGAAATAATGAAGAAATCCGAGATGTTTTGATAACAGGCGGAGATGCATTTCTTTTATCAGATTCGGAAATTGAGTGGATACTAAAAGAATTAAGGAGCATACATCATGTAGAGATAATAAGATTTGGCACAAGGACACCTGTAACATTACCCCAGCGGATTACAAAAAACCTGGTAAACATTCTTAAGAAATATCACCCTGTTTATGTTAATACTCATTTCAACAGCCCCAGGGAAATTACTCCGGACTCGAAAAGAGCTTGTGAAATGCTGGCTGATGCAGGTATACCCCTTGGTAACCAGATGGTTCTGTTAAAAGGAGTTAATGATGACCCGTATGTTGTAAGGAAACTAAACCAGAGTTTGTTGAAAATCAGGGTTAAACCATACTATATATTCCATCCTAAAGCTGTAAAGGGGACTTCCCATTTTTGGGTAAATATTCAAAAGGGCCTGGAAATAATGGAATCATTAAGAGGAAGAACATCAGGCATGGCTATTCCGACATATATTGTAAATGGCCCGGGAGGTCTTGGAAAAACACCGCTGCTTCCGAATTACCTCTTATTTATTGGAGAAGATAGAGCTGTTATGAGAAACTGGCAGGGTCAGCTCTTTGAAATTGAAAATGGAATAGGTTGAGGAAACAGTAACAAATTCACTATGCTGAATGAAATTGCAAATGCAAATATTAAAGTAAGAAATGCAAAGAAATCAGCATGTCAATTCTATATAATATGAATAATAGAAATATATACTTTTGGTATAAACCTTTAGGAGGTGTAGTTTCCCAATGGGTAATTTGGGATTTGGAATTATAGGGTGTGGGTTGATATCAAATTGGCATGCTGATGCTATTTTGAAAATCGAGGGGACGCGCCTTGTTGGTGCAACTGATGTAAATGAACATGCCAGGGATGCATTTACTAAAAAATATAATATTTTACCTTTTAATTCAGTGGAAGAACTTCTTGCCAGTGATGATACCGATATAGTATGTATATGCACACCAAGCGGCCTGCATGCACCCCTTGCAGTGAAAGCGGCTAATGCAGGCAAGCACATTATTATTGAAAAGCCGATGGCTATAACCCTTAAAGAAGCTGACGATGTAATTGAGGCATGTGAGAAGAATAATGTGAAAGCAGCAGTAATATCCCAACTCAGGTTTACCCATGCCATCGGTAAATTAAAAGATGCTGTTGAAAAGGGTCTGTTGGGAAGGCTTGTATCCGGAGATATATATATGAAGTTTTACCGCTCGCAGGAATACTATGATAGGGGAGGATGGAGAGGAACCTGGAAGATGGATGGAGGAGGGGCTCTGATGAACCAGGGTATACATGGTGTTGATATTATTCAGCATGTTATGGGCCCTGTAAAAACCATTTTTGGACATACAAGAACTCTTGCAAGAAAAATAGAGGTGGAAGATACCGCTTGTGCTGTTGTTGAATATAAAAATGGTGCTCTCGGTGTGATCCAGGCAACTACATCAGTATATCCCGGTTTGCCTCGAAGAATGGAAGTCAGCGGAGATAAGGGTACTATTATAGTTGAAGAAGATACTATTGTAAAATGGGACATTGAAGGAAAGGAAATCCCGGAGGATGTAACCCTGGGAAGGACTAAGAGCGGTTCAGCAAGTAATCCGGCTGCTTTTGGAGTTGAAGGCCATGTTATGCAAATCAGTGATATGGTTGATGCAATAAGAAACAACAGAAAACCTCTTGTTGACCAGTATGAAGGCAGAAAACCGGTAGAAATAATACTAGCCATATATGAATCGTCAAGGACAGGTAAGATAATAGAATTAAGATAATAGAATTAGGGAAATAACTTTAGCGGCATGTTTGAAAAAACGTGTATTGGCAGGAGTGTAAAAGCTATGATAAAAATTAAAAGGACAAACAGCAATTTTGTAAGGGAGCCTTTATTGGCGCCTTTCGGTTTTAAAGGAGGATATGTTGATGAACTCTGGCAGGTTGCAGCTTTTATGGAAAGCGAATCAGGACACAGGAGTATAGGATTGGGAGTACAGAGTATCCTTTGGTCTGATGCACAAGTATTTGCATGCAATTCTCAGGCGGCAGGAAACAGCATGATGTTTCTTATAACTGAATACGCTTTACGAAAGGCAATGGAGTTGGAATTTGATACACCTGTTGATTTGTTTGAACAGCTTTTGCCTATAACATATGAGTATGGGAAAAAAATTACTAATAATGATAATTTAAGAATGACTTTTGTCCTAAATGCCCTTGTAGCCCTGGACAATGCTGCATGGTTGCTTTATTGCCGGGAAAATGGCATAAATAGCTTCGATGATATGGTACCTCAAGAGTACCGTACTGCTCTTTCCTTCAGGCATGAAAAACTTGCTTCCATACCTCTTATAACTTATGGGGTTTCCGTAGATGAAATAAAGAGTATAATAAGTGACGGGTACTTTTTCCTTAAGGTTAAAATAGGTTCTGATCCGAATAAGGATGGAGACAGGGAAAAAATGCTGGAATGGGATAAGAAAAGACTGTATGAAATACATAGTATTGTAAAGGATGTAGAAATACCTTATACAACGAATGGTAAAATACCTTATTATCTCGATGCAAATGGGCGTTATGATAATAAGGAAAGACTCATGAAATTGCTGGATTATGCAGATAAGATAGGTGCACTGGAGAGAATTATACTCCTTGAAGAACCTTTCCCCGAGGAGTATAAAGTTGATGTAACCGATATACCTGTGAGACTTGCAGCTGATGAAAGCGCTCATTCTGATAAAGATGCCCTGGAGAGGATTGAACTTGGTTATAGAGCTATTGCTCTTAAACCTATTGCCAAAACTATGAGCATGAGCTTGAAAATTGCTAAGATAGCCCATGAAAAAGGTATACCATGTTTTTGTGCAGATTTGACAGTAAACCCTGTAATGGTTGATTGGAATAAGAATGTAGCTGCCAGGCTGGCACCTCTGCCCGGCATGAAAATAGGGGTGCTTGAGAGCAATGGACACCAGAATTATGCTAGATGGCAGAAAATGAAGGAATATCACCCTTGCTATGGTAAAAAGTGGATTGAAACTGACAGGGGTTTATATAACCTCGACGATAATTTCTATTCACTCAGCGGGGGCATACTTGAAAAAAGTGATTATTACGAATCCTTGGTAAGGGGATGATATTTCATGATAAACGAAAATAAAGTTAGTATACTTCTGAATAATTATGAAATTGAGGACTATGGTCAATTGTTGCCAATAACAAGCGGCACTGCTAATAAGAGCTACCTGTTAAAAGATTGTAAAGGATTATATACAGGCAACCTAGTAATAAGAATAAGAAGCCTTAAGTATTCATCTGAACTTCAAATGCTTTTTGAAGAGGAGTATTTAAGGCATGTATATTCTAAAGGAATTCCTGTACCTGTACCATTAAGAGGCAAAAATGGACAGTGCTGGTACAATGTGGACGGCAATGCATATCAAATATATCCTTTTATTGATGGCGGAGATTTTGATTGTAATAGTGACAGCAATGTAGCAGAAGGGGGAACTTTCCTAGGAAAGCTACATACTGCTGTAAGTGATTTTATGCCGGTAAACGAAAGGTATTTACCACGGTATGACAGTCCGGATGTAATTATGGATGCTCTTAACAAAACTGTGGAAAAAAATTGGTCTAAAATAACCGGAGAAGAAAAAAGAGTTCTTGAATTTATTATAGAACAAACCATGCTGATAGAAGAGAATGTGCCTGACCGGGTATATGACAGTTTGCTCAAGTTGATAATACATGGTGATTACCATCCTGCTAATGTAAAATATAAAGACGGGAAAATTTGCGGACTCTTTGATTTTGACTGGGTAAGCAGACAACCCCGTATAAGGGATATAGTAGACGGTATTATTTATTTTTCTTCAAAAAGAGATGAAAATATAAAAGGGGATAATATATTTTCCTTAACATCGGGGTATATTATGGATTTACGGAGAATTAAAACATTTTTTGATGCCTATAATAAAAGCGTTAACTTAACTCTTTCTCCCCAAGAAATAAATTGCATACCATACCTTATATGTGCAAGATTAATTCATAGTAGAGTGCAGGCATTGCCTAAAATACCTGAAAACCAGGCTGTAAAAATGTTAACCTATGAAATGGAAGAAATATTAAACTGGGTAAATAATAACAAGGATGAGATTATACGTATTGATGAGCTTGCAGAATAATATTGAAAAACTAATCGTAGGGGGTGCAGATGTGTATAAACCGAAGGTTGCCATTATAGGATGTGGGAATTTTGGACGGTTGCATTCAAATACCATAAAGAAGCTCGATAATTTTGAAATACTGGCTTACGCCGATATAAACAGGGATGCAGCAGAATACTGCTGCAAACAGTATTCTGCAAAATATTACTGTGAAGATTACAGGAGAGTGCTTGATGACAAGGATATTGATGCCGTATTTGTATGCACAACCCACGACTCACACTACACTATTGGAATTGATGCTATTGCAGCAGGCAAGCATGTATTCATGGAAAAACCTCTTGCGTTGACTCCCGCACATTGTGACAGTATAAAGAAAGCTATTGAGGGTACAGGATTGAAATTTATGGTAGGACATAAAATGAGGTTTCAGCCAAATATAAAGAAAGTGAAGGCTGAAGTAAAACGGCCTATGATAATAGTTGCACAGATGATGGATAACAGGTGGCCAGATAATATATGGCCTCAAGATCCAGTAAAAGGTGGAGGAAATGTACTATCACAGGGATGCCATATATTCGATCTTATAACATACATTGCGGGCGACTGGCCGGATACGGTGTATGCTGAAGGAGGTACACTTAACCATTCAAATACAACCATTATTGACAACATAGTAGCTACAGTACGGTTCAAAAACAGAGTTATTGCTAGTGTTGCTATAGGGGATGCCGGGTGCAACAAGTTCACATCAAAGACGATGTTACAGGTTTTTACAGGCAATGGATGTATTAACCTTTCAAATGCACTGCATAAGTATTCGAGATATGAGGGACAAGATGTTGTTGAGGAGTTTGAACTAACTGGTGATTATACGGATATGACAGCAGATCCTCAGGGATTTTATGCGGAAGTTAAAGAATTTTATCAATGTATTGTAGATGGGAAGGAACCTTTAGTAGGAGTGGTGGAGGGGTCGAATGCTGTTAAAATGGTCCATGCAGCTTTTGAATCCATTCGAACGGGATGTGTACAGAAAATGGGATGATATTACTTTCTATGTAGTAATAGATGCAGTAAGAGAAAAAAGTACTGCTCATAAAAATTTGAAAAGCTGAACCTGTGGATACGAATAGGGGGTAAAGAAATATGAATAAAACTTTTTTCGTTGATGTAGATAAGAGTAGAATTACTTCGGACAGGGAATTAGAAAAGAACAACATTAAACTCAATATTAAAGCGGATTCTTTTACAGGAGGAGAAAGATATAGTATTGAACTTGAAAACACCGGAGACAGAGAACTGAGCATAGGAAAAGCAGGTGTCATCTTTAATGGTGTGAAATCTGCGGAAACTAGACAGTGGAGAATCTTTACTGACCTAGGCATGTGCGGTTGGGCAGGTGTAAAACGAATTGATTACACTGAAGAAAATATACAAATGGGAGTTATTTGGGAACAAAAAACCTGTGATGCGAAAGAAGACTTCATAATTTTTCACAGAAGTGACTTACAGACTGTTGTGTGGGATGCTGCAAGCGGAGAAGCAATACTTTTTGGGTTTTTAAGGCAGAGGAAAGGACCTAATAAAATTGATATTGTACCGTCGGATGATAAAAAGAATATCGACCACATAACGGCATGGCAACAGATTGGATGTGAACTGGAGCCTGGAAAAAAGATATGTCTTGATACTCTTGTCATATATTATGGAAATGACCCTTATATCTTACTTGAAAATTTTGCAGTAGAAGTTGCAAACAACCATGGTAAAAAGTTTGACTTCCCTCCTGTGGTTGGAATGATGACATGGTACGGTTACCGTACGGCAGTAGATGAGCAGATTGTCCTGGAAAATGCAAAAATAATCAGTGAAATATTCAACGGCTATCCGCAAAAAATGAAAACTATAATGCTCATTGACCACGGCTGGCAGGATGATGCCAACTGGGGGTATTTTACACATGATAGAAGGAGATTTCCCCACGGATTAAAATGGCTTGGGGAGCAAATGGAGAAATACGGGGTGAAGCTTGGTATTTGGCATACCCCTTTCTGTATTTCCAGAAATGCTGCAAATTATAACAGTTTGATAGACTTAATGGTAAGGGACGACAAAGGGGAAATTCAGCAAGGAGTTGCGTGTGTTTGGGGA
Organism: Bacillota bacterium; assembly: GCA_013314855.1. NCBI lineage: Bacteria > Bacillati > Bacillota > Bacillota bacterium. The sequence goes on from JABUEW010000049.1 coordinate 7,735, forward strand.
GACCTTCCAGGCCATAGTACGGGCAACTGGCCTATAAACTTTTTTGACGGAGATAATGAAGAAGTCCAGAAGAGATGGCAGCAAGAAATGAGTCAGTTAAAAGAGTGGGGGGTTGTGTATTGCAAGATGGATTTTTTTGCATTGCAGACATCACAAAATAAGAAAAAACACATAAATATTGGTGACCTTTATGCAAAAACATGGGAATCTTTTAGAAAAGGTACGGGGGAAGATATGCACATTGCACCGTGCTCCTGTTCCACCAATTTACAGTTGGGATATTGTGATTCAGTAAGGATAGGTTCTGACATAGGCAATTCGGGACACTGGCCGGGAGCTTATGAACAATTTCGTTATGGTTTATCAACAGTTGCGGCATTATGGTACAAAAACAGGAAATTTTGGATAAACGATGCAGATTCCATTCAGATTGCAAAGGGCTGTTCGCTTTCCGAGGCACGAGTCCGTGCCACTGTAGTTGCTTTAAGCGGAGGACATGTAATGTTGAGTGAGGACCTTCGTACAGTAGATAACCAACGTTTGGAGATAATCCGTAGAATTTTACCTGCCTATCCTGAAGCGGCCAAACCCATTAATATGTTTGAGAACCCATTCCCTGAAGGATATCCTTCCATGTGGTCTCTTACGCTATATACAGATTTTGGTAGGATGGTCGTACTTGCAGTATTTAACCTTACACAAAAGATGCAAATTTATGAAATAACTCCTCAAATGGTAGGAATGGAGCCCGGTAAAGAGTTTATTGCATTGGAATGGTGGCAGAACAAATGGATTGGCCGGTTTAAAGATAAGTTTACCGTTGAAGTGCCTGCTGAAGATGTAGCTGTTATACATGCTCAGCCGATAAAGGATGTCCCGACTGTTGTGTCCGTATCTCATCACATTACAGGTGGATATATAATTGAAAATGTTACTTTTGATGTGGAAAGTGGAATACTTAAAGCTGAACTTGTCACCAAAGTAGGAATGCCCATGGTGGTTTTTGGATATGTTCCGGAAGGATGGGAACTGGAAAGGAATGAAAGAAGTCATGCTATAATAAACTCTCTTAGGGGCTGGCAGAAAGAGGTTGTAACTAAGGATGAAAGGACACAGTTCTCTATTAAGTTTGAGAGAGTAGATGCTCAGCAAGTTGATATAAACCAGGCATAAATACTGAAAGAATAGCAACAGTTGGCATTATAGTGTTTGATGAAGGATTGAACCCTACTATATTTAAATAATTAGAAACTGAGAATAATTAGTGCTTTAATTTATTATTGTAGAAAGATTAATAAATGCATATTTAGGTTAATTATTACATATTTACATTGATCACATCGTTTGAGATAATTGAGGTGAAATTTCTATCTATAAGTTAGCATATGAGGAGTGTCATCTATATGAACTTTCACACTGAAAGACAGTTAAGTTTCAAGTCATCCAGGAAGACATATTTCAAAAAAATGTTTAAAAAGGCGTTACGTAATTATGATCTATACTTATTTCTACTCCCGTCGTTGGTATATATAATTATTTTTAATTATTGGCCCATGTACGGCGTCCAAATTGCATTCAAAGATTTTAACGTTGCACAGGGTATATGGGGAAGCCCGTGGGTGGGATTTGAACATTTTGAAAGGTTCTTCAGTACATATTATTTTTACAGGGTTATAAGAAATACTGTCGTTGTATCTTTATATGGTTTGGTTGCAGGTTTCCCTTTTCCTATAATGCTTGCACTTATGCTGAATGAAGTTAAAAACCAAACATTTAAAAGAGTTGTTCAAACTGTCACATATGCGCCTAATTTTATTTCAGTTGTTGTAATGGTAGGTATGATTCTTATATTCTTGCATCCGAGGTATGGCATGGTGAATACATTCATTAAAATGTTGGGTTTTAAGCCTGTAGATTTTATAAACAAGGCATATTTATTCAAGCACATCTATGTCTGGTCTGGCATTTGGCAACACACGGGATTTGGATCTGTTATATATTTTGCCGCCTTAACATCAGTAGATCCACAGCAGCATGAAGCAGCCATAATTGAAGGTGCCAGTAGACTACAGAGGATTTGGTATATAAATATACCTGTGCTTATTCCAATAGCTGTTATTTTACTTATATTAAATGCCGGAAGTATAATGTCAGTAGGGTTTGAAAAGATATTCCTCATGCAGAAGCCGCTGAATATGGAATCATCAGATGTAATATCTACATATGTTTACCGAATGGGACTTGTAAATGCAGAATATAGTTTTTCATCAGCAGTGGGCTTGTTTAACTCAGTGGTAAACGCTCTACTGCTGATAATTGTAAACTGGATAGCAAGACGCATGTCGGAAACCAGTCTATGGTAGAAAGGATTGTATGAAATGGACGGTAAATCTAATAAGATAAAAAAAGGCAAGGATGATTTGATATTTGAGTCAGTTAATAATTTTCTGGTTTTACTTGTTTTTATAATAGTATTGTATCCACTTGTATTTGTAGCAAGCGCATCTATAAGTAATCCTGACTTTGTAAACCAAGGAGAGGTAATATTACTTCCTAAAGGGATTACTTTTGAGGGATATTTGAGAGTTTTCTCAAGCAACGATATAGGGATAGGTTACAGAAACACTATTTTTTATACCATACTTGGGACCTTTATTTGCTTATTTTTTACGCTTACTGCCGCGTATTCCCTTTCAAGAGAAGATTTTGTAGGGAAAAAAGTGTTTGTTTATATTTTTACCTTTACCATGTTCTTTTCCGGGGGACTTATTCCATATTACTTAGTAGTTAAAACTCTTGGATTAGTTAACACTATCTGGGCACAGACTTTATTAGGTGCTGTAGGTTTCTGGAATATAGTCATTGTTCGCACATTTTATCAGAAAAGCATTCCAGCGGAATTAAAAGAAGCTGCTTTCATAGATGGCTGTTCAAATGCAGGGATGTTTATTAAAATTATTCTTCCTCTTTCTAAACCTATTATTGCAGTTATAGGCCTATATGCTGCTGTGGGCCAGTGGAATAGTTTCTTTAATGCATTGATATTCATTACTGATAGAAAGCTGTATACTCTGCAGTTGATACTTAGAGAAATTCTTATCCTTAATGAAGTCAAGTTCTCACAAATTATGCTTGGTGCCGAATCTGAGATACAGCTTCAAAAAAGAGCAGAAGTTGCTGCGCTTATCAAGTATTCGGTAATGATAGTGTCTACTTTGCCAATTATTATGGCATATCCATTTGTTCAAAAATATTTTACAAAGGGGGTAATGGTGGGATCCCTAAAAGGATAGACTTATAATGTTATAATTTAATTAACAAAATTTGTGAATATACAGCTTTATACTTCATATGTTTAGTTTACCGGTTTGCTGTTGTGTTGCCACATATTATTGAATTTATCCATGAAAGGAGGTGTATGGTCAGCCTGGATTTTACGTTTGACTGAAGCAAACTGGTAAAACTGCAAGTTTTAAATTTACAAGGTTTGTTATTGAATTATTTGGATTAAACAAATAGAATTAAATGTAAGGAGGCATTACTATGAAGAAATTCATAACGGTTTTACTGGTTTTATGTATCATATGTACGTTTATGATTGGTTGCAAAGGGGAAAAGACTCAGAATCAGCGAACAGATACTGGTACAGCCAGTACTGAGGAAACTGTAAAGCCGATGGGGCCATTTCCAATTGTAAAAGACAAAATAACAATGAAACTTATGAAACCCTCGGACCCTGCGAACGGAAGTTGGGATGAATTGGAGCTTACAAAAGAACTTGAGCAGAAAACAAACATTCACTGGGACGTTATAACTGCTGTCGAGGGTTATGAAGAAAAGAAGAACATTGCACTGGCAACGGGAGACCTTCCTGATGTATTTTTTAATTCACTTTCTACTGTGGAAGAGGATAAGTATGGTCCTCAGGGAATCCTCATTCCATTGGATGATTTGATTGACAAGTATGCTCCCAATGTCAAGCTGCAAATGGAAAAGTACCCTGATTTTAAAAAGACAATCACTTCTCTGGATGGGAAAATATATGCTCTGGGGACAATATGTCAGACTGCTACCATGGGAGTATATAAACTTCATATCAATATGAAGTGGCTTGAAAAAGTTGGCATGCAGAAACCTAAAACAGTGGATGAGCTTTACAATGTTCTAAAAGCATTTAAGGAAAAGGACCCGAATGGAAATGGCAAACCCGATGAAATACCTTTTTCCGAACAGGGTTTTACCTGGCTTGACGGCACGTTGCTAGGCGCTTTTGGTGAACCCTGTGGCGGCTCCAACCCTCTGGTTAATATTAAGAATGGAAAGGTATCGTTTGTTCCTCTATCGGAAGGCTTTAAGGCATATCTAGGATTTTTGAGGAAAATTTATGCAGAAAAACTTATGGACAATGATATGCTTTCCCAAACAATGGATGAGCTAACTGCAAAACTTAAGAAAGATATGGTTGGCATTTCATCACAAGGTTCAAGAGGAAACTGGCAGGATTTCGAAATTCTTGAACCTATGACATCCAGTCTGAATTCCAAGCAGCTTGCAACAGCTATGGACACATATTACAGCGGATATTACGCTATCACAAAGGCATGCAAGTACCCTGAAGCTGCAATAAAATGGGCTGATATTTTCTACAGGGATATTGACAATGCTGTAGATGGGTATTGCGGAATAGCAATGTGGATAGGAAGAAAGGGTGTTGACTGGGACTTTGCCAACGAAGAAAAAACCAAGTATAAATGGTTATTCAAGCCCCCCGAGGGAGAAAACTCGTGGCTGTATTTTATAAAAAATAAGGGTATCGGTTGGGGACCTGGTTTAATAACACTTATGGCTGTAATTGAAGGTGATCCTTATCTTGAGTGGGTTGCTAACGGAAACAAGAATTTTTACTATCCTTATCTTGCAAAGGACATGTATTTTCCGGCAGGAGTTAGGTTTACAGATGCAGAAAATAAGAAGGTAGCTACTATTCAAAACGATTTGAACACATATATTAATGAATTTAAAGCTAAAATTGTGGCAGGTGAAGAATCCCTTACAAACTGGAATACTTATGAAAAAACATTGAAAGATATTGGAGTAGATGAATATATGAAGATACTACAAGCGGCTTATGACAGATTTAGCAGTTCCAAATAAAATACTAGCAGAGGTATTTAATAAAAATTGGGAAGGCAATAAATTAATGCCTTCTCAATTCAATAAATACATATCGTTAAAGCAAACTGGAAGAATAGAAGGTATGTTATAAAAGTTTGCCTTGCAGTTTAAAATATGAGCGAAGGTGGTATGTTATGGTAATTTCCTTAAAAAGAATAAGCATACTTTATAAGTATTTGATTTCATTTATAATTATTCTTGTCGTACCCCTTGCTATCCTTGGTACAATTCTTTACAACAACTCTGTTGTAGTATTACAAAAGGAAGTTGAGGAATTTGGGATATCCAGAGTATCTAATGCCCGCCAGCTCATAGAAAAGCAGTTAGGTGAACTTGAAAAAATTGCTGTTAAAATATTGTTTGATAAACAAATGGCTCCTTACGTAATTAAGAAAAATGAGTACTATATAAAGCTTGCTTCCGAGAATCTAATGAAATATAAAAACAGCAGTATGTTGATAGATGAAATATTTCTTTATTTCCACGGGGATAGTTCAATAATATCTTCCGAAGGTAAAATGTCAATAGATACATTAGAGCAATACTTCTTCAATTTTAGCAGGGATGAATACAATAAACTATTCAAAAAACTAAACAGTGTAAAACAGCCGGACACTATTGGTTTAGCAAATGAAATATATAGTACTGGGGAAGGTGAATATATTTTATACCTTTACCCTGATTTGGTGAGGGATGAACTGCCTTCAACAGTAATAATGTTTGCGATACATAAATCTACATTAATAAAATTCATCAATAATAGTTTAGGAGAACTAGATGGTGAGTTTTATGTAATTAAAAATAAGGGAGATGGGTTTGAAGAAATTGTGTCACTAGGCAGAAGGCTGGATTTTTCGGAGTTGCAGCTAAAGGATATATTCGAAAGAACAGTCGAGTCCAATATTACAGAGACTGTTGTTAACAGAAAGAAGTATTCGATTATCAAGGTGACATCGCAAACAATTAACTGGCAATATGTTTCGATTATTCCAAAGGTAATATTGTTTGAAAGAGTTTCCAATATTAGAAGTCAAGTGTATAAAGCAGTGCTTCTTGTAATTATAATAGGTATACTTGTTGCAACTCTTTTATCAATTTTTAATTATATCCCGATTAAAAAGTTGTATAAAAAGATAAAAGACAGCCTTACCCAAACTGAACAGCAAGCATATATCAATGAAATTGAGGAGATAGAATCCAAAATATTATATACTATAGAAAAAAACAAGAATCTTACAAAGCAGATAAACTATCAGCAAATACTAGTCAAGGACCAGATATTGACGATGCTTTTAAAAGGTGAAATTAAGGATGTTTTGAAGCTATCCGACCTACTTACATCGTATCAAATAATTTTAAGTGAAGGATATTACAGGGTCATAGTAATTTTTATAGGACCTCTTGAAAGGCGAAAAGCTACATACTCGGATATTTCGTTCTGGTTGGATGTTGTACTTCAAACCAGGATAACTAATGGCAGATATTATTTTCTGGAGCTTATGCATGATCAAATAGCAGTAATTGTGAACACCAGTGATTGCCAACAAAGCAGAGAAGTATTAATTAATCTATTAAATGAAATCATTCTTGTGTTTAGACATAAGCTTAATATAATGATAAGTATGGGTGTGGGGAAACTGTATAATAATGTAATGAATATTAAGGATTCATTTCTTGAAGCCTTGTCGTCCTTAGATTATCAACTCATAAAAGGTATCGGGCAGGCTGTACTCTTTGAAGATATTTTATCAGTAAAGAACGCAAAATATTGGTATCCGATTGAAGAACTCTCAAGTATGGCACAAAGTCTGAAACAAGGTAATTATGACGCTTTCATGGACATTATTGATAATATAGTGGTAAGTATTAAGTCAAGGAGACTGTCGTTAGGAATGACCCGGTTAGTATGCTTTGCTATTATTAGTACAATAATTAACTTTGCCAATGAAATAAATATGGATGATTTTACGAAAGAAATCGAATCACTTGTACAATTTGAAACATTAGACGACTTAATAAAAAAACTTGAAGATGCTGCTGTAAAAATATGTACGTACGTTAATGATGCCAAGGGCTGTAGCAATCGGAGGTTAAAAGAAGCAATAATTGACTATATAAACAAAGAGTATAGGAGTAGTATGCTCAGCCTGGAAGTTGTTGCAGAAGAGTTCAATATTTCTCCAGGATATTTAAGCCGGTTTTTTAAAGAACAGATTGGCTTTAAATTCATAGATTATGTGAAAAACCTTCGAATTAATGAGGCTAAAAAGCTGCTTGTAGAAACTCAAAAAACAATAAAGGATATAGTGGAGGAAGTAGGGTATACAGATGTGGCAAACTTTATACGAACATTTAAAGTAATGGAAGGAATAACTCCTGCAGATTATCGGAAGTTGTATTTTCAAAAGTACCAAAATTAAAAGTGCTTGTTTTTCATTTATTAAAAATAAAATTAAAAAATGCAAAGCAAATATATACCTTTAATTATATAATCATAATGTATGGATGTTTATGTAGTATAACATATGTGAGGTATATGGCACAGGTGGTAAAAACATCTAAAGAGTATGTGTTGGGGGTGTATGCAATATGAATAATTATAATATTAGTGATTATAACAACAAGAGTAAGTATGAAAACCTAATTTCTAACCCGGATTTTCTTGGAACAGGCAGTTTTCCTGAGGGATGGACTTTTGAATCACCTCGTCCGGAACTTACTCCGGAATATTCTCTAAAACATGTAGGTGAAAATAAAAGGCGACTAATTATTTCTTCTGTGGGTGATATCTATTCATTTGGATGCTGGAGCACAGAAATTAATTTGGAGGTTGGTCAATGGTACTACGCTTCTGTCCGCGTAAAAATAAAAAACATTGAAAACCCCGACTTATCTATTTGTGCCCATTTTGCCAAACATTTTTTAGTACCTGAAGACGGATGGGAGGAAGATACATTACTTAGGCAAGTTTTCAGATATAACAGTAAAGAAGAAGGAAATAAGGTGGAATTGTATTTAAGGTGTGCTGAAACAGGAAGTGTAGAATGGTATGAACCTTATATTGCAAAAATTGAACCACCAAAGCACAGGATAATCCGTGCAGCTACAGTAAGATTCGGCAATAGCATTTTAACTGAACCACTTACTCTTGAAGGGCAAAGAGAAAGGATTGCCAGGAAACTTGAAGAGGTTGGTTCTTTGAAACCAGATATTGTGGTTTTCCCTGAATTTAGTCCGGTAATTGGAGTACCAAGGGAAAACTTTGGAACATACTTTGATGATGTTACAGAAAGTGTACCAGACGGGAAGTTGTGCAGGATTTTATCAGGAGCAGCATCTAAATATGGAATGTATGTAATTGCGGGAATCATTGAAAAACGGGATAAATATATGTTCAATACAGCAGTAATATTTGATAGAAAGGGAAATTTCATAGGACAATATGATAAGACTCACCTAACATTTGGGGAAATGAAAGAGGGATTCTCATGTGGTAAAGACTACCCTGTCTTTGATCTTGATTTTGGAAGAATAGGTATACATATATGTTATGACGAGTGGTTCCCAGAAGTTTCGAGATATTATGCCCATAAGGGGGCAGAAATATTGTTCCTTCCTGTTGCTGGAGGAAAACCTATAACATGGAGGACAAGGGCTCTTGATAACGGAATATATTTTATATCGTCCTCAATAAATCCTCCAAGCATGATTATAGATTCTTCGGGTGCAATTATTGCCGAAACCCATGATGATGGAATTGCATTCGCAGACCTAAATCTCGACTATAGAAAAACTAATTGGTATATTGACCCTACCTTATCATATGGCATGCCATGTATTGTACCTCAGATGAGAAATACAACCGATAATAGGTTAATAGAAGAGCTTGGTGAGTTAATGAAGAAAAAGAATATAATGCTTAAAGAGAAGGAGTGATATTTTTTGACACATCGGGAAAAAGTAATTGCAGTTATTAAAGGCGAAAAAATTAACATTATTCCTTCTCTTGGAGAGTGTCCCATGGATGTTACGGTGTTAAAAAATCTACTTCCAAAGAGTACGGGGAATGTAGTGAAGGATCAGATCAACTTTGCAACTTTCTTTGATAATTCGGCTGTAGATGTAGGAATAGGAATAAATCAAAAAACCATAAGCAGAGATGAAACCCATCATAAGTATATGTATGAAACAGGTTCTGTATGGCTTGAAAAATATGTGCCTACCTTTTGCCGTGAAGCGCTTCAATTTCCAATAAACAGTCCGGAGGAAGCTTTTACATATAAAATGCCGGATGCAAACGAAGAAAAAAGATTGGATCACAAAGAAATGTGCAGGATAGTAAAAGCTTTTCATGATGCAGGGTATTTTGTACAGGGAAGTGTAATAGGTGCATGGGGTGCCATTTATTATTATCTGACAAGTTTTGAAAATATTTTGATGTGGATGGCAATTGAACCTGAAGCTGCACAGGCAATATTTAATATGACTAAAAAGTTCTCTCTTGATAGTGCCAAAAGATTGCTGGAATGTGGGGTTGACTGTATATTTACTGTTTCAGACCTTGGATCAGGAAATTCCCTCTTATTTTCCCGTAATATGTTTTATGAGTATGTATTCCCATGGCTTAAGGAGCTTGCAGATTTATGTCATAGTTATGGTGCATATCTTCACTTACATAGTCATGGCCATATACAGGATGTAATGGACGGTATTGTCGAGGCTGGAGTAGATATTATAAATCCTATTGGGCCATCTGACCATAATGACCTGGCAATGTTTAAAGAACGCTGGGGAGACAAGATAACAATTCATGGCGGGATAAGTACTACTATTTCACATATGACGGAACAGGAGATGAGGGACCATATATTCTCTGTAATTGAAATTGGAAGAAAAGGAGGACGCTTTTTTCCAAGGACTGAAAGTGGAATTCCACCTATGTCTGTTGAAAAAACAATGGCATATATAAATATATTAAAGGAAGCAAGACAAAAAGGATATATATAAAAGAGGTGGTATGGTTGCCTAATAAAACTAAAATTTCAATGGAATATCCTGATAATGTATTAAAATACTCATCATTAAAATATCTTCAATGGAAAGTAAGTGAAATATGTAAAGCTCTTCCCCAACATTTTGCCACTCTTGAAGAATGGAAAACTTACAAGAGTAATCTTGTGCCGAAACTAAAAGAACTATTGCCGGTATGGGAACCAACTCAAGAATTTCCGGATATTAATAAAGCAAAGATTGATTTGGGTGAGGACTTGATTCTTGAAGCAGTTGATGTAAATGTCGAATATAAATATTTTGTGCCTATACATATTTACCGCCCTAAGAATATAAATAGACAACTTCCTGTAGTACTGGTCTGTCCTGGATACGCACAACCTAAAAATGCTCAGGATGTGGCTGATATATGTATTGCTTTTGCCAAAGCGGGAATAATGGCTGCAGCTGTTGAATATGACGGTACAGGAGAATGTGCCGATAGACCTGATGCAGTTACTGGTATTAATAATGTTACTGCATTAGCATTGTTAATAGGCATGAATAATGTGGGGTTAAGAGTAATGCATAATCTCTCTGTGCTGCGATATTTAAAAAGCCGCAATGATGTAAATTCCGAATGTATAGGTATAACAGGGTTGTGTCAGGGAAGTATTATATTGTGGTATACTGCAGCTTTATGTGAGGATTTTAAGGCAATAGCTCCTATATGCGGGACTACCACTCTTGAGGCTGAAGCTCTGGAATATACTAACAGGCAGGGAGGATGGACTGGTACAAGCCCATTTGTATTTGATATCCTTAAACACTGCGATGTACAACATCTATATGGTTGTTTTGCCCCTAGACCTTTACTCGTACAAAATAATATTGTAGATCATCATTGGCCATATTCCGGATTGCAGAAAGTTAAAGATATGATTGAGAATATTTATGGACTTTATAATGCTAATGGAAATTGCAGTTTTTTACTTGAACATGAACCTCATGCTTTTGTAGGGAATTTTATTAAGAATACGGTAGAATGGTTTTCAAACATTTTTTTAAATAATTATTGTATGAATAACGTGAAAGTGAGTGAATCGAGATGAACTCAAAAGAACGTGTTATGGCAGCTGTTAATTTTCAGAAACCTGATAGGATGCCTCTGTGGAATACTTATTATTTCCCGGAATTTACAATAAATTGGAAAAAATATATGGGATTCAACGATGACATAAATCCGGCTGATTACTACGGATATGATGTATGCATATGTATAGGTGATGAAAGTTACTTTCCTTCCAGATATGAAGTGATATGTGAAGATGATAATTATATAATATGTAATGATAGCTGGGGTAGGACAGTAAAGTCGGGGAAAAATGCTTATTTCAGCCAAACTCTTGACACAATATTAAAAAACCCCGGCGACCTTGATAAATTAGAATTTGAACCAGCGGACAGTGAAATACGATGGAGGGGTTTTGCAGAACAGGTAGAAAGGGAAAGAATAGCGGGAAAATGCATATATGCTAAAATAGGTGGAATATATATACGGAGCCACACATTGAGACGTGAAGAAGACCTTCTTGCCGATATGGTGCTTGATGAAGGTTTTTGCAATGCGTTATTTGACAGAGTATCAGAACATTTTACCAGTATGGCCCTAGAAACTTTAAAGCGAGCTAATGCATGGAATACAGGACTGTGGGTATATGATGATATGGCCAGCACCTATAATACGATGTTTAGCCCTGCCCTGTTTGAAAAGTATTTTTTGCCAAGATATGCAAAAATAATTGATACATGCAGGAAAGCAGGATGCAAACACTTTTACTTTCATAGTGATGGTAACATCGGACCAATTATTGATCTTTTGCTGGAAGCAGGATTTGAAGGGTTTAACCCCCTGGAACCGAGGAGCGGACTGGGGCTTGTCAAGTTAAGAGAAAAGTATGGTAAAAAGATAGTCTTTTTTGGAGGAGTTTGCAATACAGAAATACTGCCCTGTGGGAACAAGGAGGAAATTAAAGCCCATGTAATGCCTCTTTTGGAAATGGGTAGAGAAGGAGGTGTAATTCTGGGAACCCATACAATTGCAAAGGATGTAACTCCTGAGGCTTATGAATATTATATGAGCCTTGTAAAACAGTTTGGAGTATATTTATAAAACCTATTTTAACATGTTCAAATACAATATAACATATTTACTTAATAAGCAGACTCTGAAATAATTATGATGGTTAAACTTTTTATAATATATAGTATAAATGTTTTTTTTGGGGGAGGTTGTTCTAATTGAGCAGAAAAGTAAAAATTGCAACAGTTTCATTTCTTATTGATAATGAATCAAAAATACCCGGTACTAATATAAATCGTGCTTTAGCCTTGGTTGATAAGGCAGCAAAATACAACCCCGACCTCATTGTGTTTCCAGAAGAATTTGATATCTATGCTTTATCCCCTGAAGACGTAAAAAAGGCTGGTGAAATTGTACCCGGGGGACCAATCCAGCAGGAATTTGCCAAAAAAGCAAAGCAATCTAACACTAATATTGTAATTGATATTAGGGAAATTGATGGAGATTTGAAATATAATACAGGTATAGTTATAAATAGAAAAGGAGAATATGTAGGGAAATATAGGAAGTCCCATTTAGCCCCCGGAGAGGAGATGGACGTACGGGCTGGAGATGAATATCCGGTGTTTGAGCTTGATTTTGGAAAGATTGGCATTACTATATGTATGGATATACATTACCCTGAAATTTTCAGGATATTGGCTCTTCAGGGTGCCGACATTATTGTACACCCAACAATGTGGATAGACTATACGGGTAATTTATGCGAGTCATTAGTAAATGCCAGAGCAATTGATAATCAAGTATATATTGTTACCAGCCATTATGTTGAAATGCCTTATCTGTCAGGAAGAGCTATGGGTCATTCCCGTATAGTAGATCCTTATGGAAGAACGCGGGCAGATACAGGGCATAGACCAGGAATTGCAGTTGCTGAGGTTGACCTTGATGAAGTTTATGAATATTGGGCTACAGGGGAATTAAAGAAAAGACTTCCAACGCTTAAAGATTGTTTCCTTGGTCTTCGTAAGCCTGAGACTTATGGCATACTTACCAGGCCTGACAGGGAAAATAACTGGAAACTTAAATCTCCCTTACTTTATGCTAAAGAGTAGAAAATAATATGGAGGAATTTATAATCCTAATTATAAAAAGTTAAAAAGTAATTAATCATAAATAATGGAGGTGCGAAAGTGGGATCAGATAAAAACCATGCGAAGTTTGGTTTTGCAGCATACCGTGAAATGCGAGGTAAACTTCCAAACTCGTTTCCAAGAATAATAGGACCAAATGCAATAAAATATTTGCAGGAAATAGTTGATAGTGGACTTACGGTTGATATGGTAGGACGTTTTGAAAAGGAATTTTGTAAAGCTATGGGAGTAAAACATTGTATTTCAGCTCCAGGTTGTTCGAATGCAATTCTATCTCTTGCAGAAGCTCTTAACTTTAATCCGGGGGATGAAGTTATATTTAGCCCTATTACAGATTATGGCACAATTATGGGTTTTGTTAAAAATAATTATATCCCGGTTTTTGCAGATACTGAACCCGGCAGTGTAAATGTAAGTGCCAAAACAATTGAGCCTTGTATAACTGATAGAACAAGAGCAATTGTTGTTGTTCATAAAATGGGACTAATGTGTGATATGGACCCCATAATGGAATTGGCTAAAAAACATAATTTACTGGTAATTGAAGATGTTTGCCAGGCTATTTTTAGCAAATATAAAGGAAGACTCGCAGGTACCATTGGAGATGCTGCAGCATTTTCATTTGACTGTGAAAAGACAATGGGTTCAGATATAGGAGGGTGTTTCATTACAAATAATGATGAGATAGCTAATTATGCAAGATTTCGCTGCCAGAGCAGGGGAGCAGAAATGAAAGAAGGTTTTGGACGATTGCATACTGTATGTGGAAGTGCAATACGTATGCCAAACTGTACGGCAGCAATAAATTTAGCACAACTTGAAATACTTCCTGATAACGTGGCAAAAAGAGACAAGGCAATAAGGCTTATTACTGAAAAACTCAGTACAATACCCGGAATAATTCCTGAAAAGATTCCGAAATATCAGGAAGTATGGTCCTGCTGGATGGCAGGGTTCAGAATAAATCCTAATGTTTTTGATTGTTCAGCAGATGATTTTGCTAGGGAATGTGCTGAACTTGGGATTACAGGAGCAGGTACAGGTAGGTATTACCTTATGCTGGAAGCTTGTACTTTCCTTGATGAGTATTCTAAAAAGAAAATTTATCCTTATTCAATGCCTCCTGCATCTTATGAATATAAATATGGTCCAGAGACATGCCCGAATGCTAAAAAGTATTTGGATAACTGGATAAGGTGGTCTACAATATCTGAAAAGTATACTGAAGGAGATTGTGAAACGGTTTATCAAATAGTTAAAGAAGTAGCAGAAAAACACTATAAAAAATAGGTGCATATTACAATATAATATGACATTTATTAACTATATGCAAAATGGGAGGTTATAGCATGAAAGATCTGCTTGAGCTTTCAATAGCAGAATGGAAATATGCTAAGGAATGGGTGTATTCAGCAACTTATGATGAAGCTCTTTCTGAACTCTACAGGTTTGTTATTCCTGTTCATGATGAACTGGGAATACCGGGACATGTGGAGGTTGTATCAGGTCACATTGGAAAGATACGTAACCTTGGTGAAAGTTCGTATAATGGCATGAAACATATGGATGTGTATGAACTGCGTGATGTTATGTCAAGAGGATGGGGAGTGGGATGCCATTCCTGGAGCCATATAATGGTTATGGAAAATCCGGAGAGAGAGCTTCTTTTAGCCAAGGAAGAGCTTGAAAAGGCAATAGGAAGAAGAATTACTATTTATACTGCTCCGGGTAGTAATCTTAATCTTACATCTGAAGTCATATCTAAGGCAAAGGAATATGGTTATATTGCTGGAATGAGTATTACTGATGACCTTAACTATCCCGATGCCGAGGACCTTTTCTGGATTAATAGATCTCCTCTTCATGAGAAGTTCAGTGATTTGTATGATAGTGCATTCGATGCATACAAGCGTATACACCAGGCTAAGAAATATAAAGGATGGATAGTTGATTACCTTCACTGCCCTCTTGAGAAGGCTGTACATGACTATAAAGACTGTACTGCTGCACACCATAGGGAAAGACTTGAAACTATTGCTGAAGAAGGGAAATATGACTGTTGGTTTGCGAATCCTGATGATGTGGTGGATTATAGATATATGAGAAAATACACAAGGATTATCAAATGCTCCGAAACCTGGGGAAGTTTTAAAATCAGGATAGAAGGTCTTCCAGAGCAAGTAATGTGTAGAGAGTTGACTTTTATACTCAAAAGCGTTTATACCCCGGAAGCATTAAATATAACAATAGATAGTAAGGAGGTTAGTGCTTTCCCCATAGGAAAATCATGTATATGTTTTACAGCTCCTATTAGGCAAGGGAGTGAGATTAATATAAATAAAAGAATTTAATAAAATTGATAGCAAATATGCCGGACAGGTTTCGTCTGGGTGTACCAGCCTGGAAAACTCCTTGACATTAGTCTTTATACCTTGTGGGTAAATCACTCTGTGGAATTTTGTTTCTTGCAATTCAAAACTACCACAGTTGGTCTGCTAATGCTTTTCTTTTACCATTTAATTGCCAATGTACATTCTGATAGTATTATCAATACAATTTGTTACATTTTATTGCACAACACTAGTAAAAATATATTTTATTAAATTACCTTTTTGTGTTAAACTATTAGTATAAAAACTTATTGATGGAGGTGTAATGTGAAAAAAGGTAGATGCTATATTTGTAATGATTTTTATTCGGAGAATGGAATGGCAAGGCATATAAAAACGTGTCTGGAGAAAACAAAAGGGGCAAAAATAAATAGAAATAACATTAATGATAGCACTTACTTAATAAAAGTAGAAGCAAAATACAATATAGGTTACTATTTGTATTTAATGGTAGATGGGTGTGTATTATTAAGGGAGATGGATCAATACTTAAAGGATATATGGGTCGAATGTTGCGGACATTTGAGCAAATTTGTTATTAACGGCATTAAATATGAACGCTACCCGGACGATGAATGGGGAAATTCTGAGGATATGGATATCGAAATAGATGAAGTTTTGGATGTAGGAATGTCCTTTACCTATATTTATGATTATGGTTCGACTACAGAACTTGAGTTAAAGGTAATGGAAAAGTATGAACCTTTATTTCCCGATAGAGGTATACGTCTTATTGGTAGAAATTTACCTGTAGAATATAAATGCTTTTATTGTAATAATTTGGCAAAGTTGCATTTTTACGATGTTTATTCAGGCAAGCAAGGCTTTGTATGTGAGTTCTGCATGAAAAAGATGCAAACCGAGAATAAGGAAGTGTATTTTACCGATATAATTAATTCTCCGCGTGTAGGAGTATGCGGATATAACGGCCCGACAGACGATATTATGTTTATGGAACATAGAGAGGTTAAAAACCGGAAAAAAAGAAAAGAGAAAAAAGTGGCAAGTGTACCGGATGACAAGCTTACATTTATTGAGAAATTGTTAAATGGGAAACTATCCGAGGAAGATATGGAAGAACAACAATTAGACCTTGATGATTTGCTTTACAGGATTGCAAACCTTACAAGTTATAGACCACGCTCTATGCCACCTTTTATGATTGAACGCTGCAAGCTTGATGGTCACATGTTGAAAGATTATTTGAGCTTATTGCGTAAAAACGAACTTGATGTAATAAGAAAAAAACTTAATATTGAAAAAGCTTCAGAATTAAAAAAAGATGAGCTTATTGAACTTATTAATCAATTTTTACTGGATAACATTGAAAATATACTGGCTTTTTTACCACAACCTTCATACATTGCCATATCGGAAATTCACAAGACCGGAGAAGCTTTCTGGGAAGAAAGCGAAGGTGTTCCGAAGATATTGGCGGATTTACGCAATAAAGGGCTTTTGTTTACTGTATGTGGTGAAGATGAAGAAAAGTATGAATGGGTTATTCCTGATGATATAAAAATGGTTTTAGAGAAACTGAAAGCAAATACGGACTTCCAAAAAAGACGAATGTTTACAGATAAGATTAGTAAAATCATTATATCAATTTTCTACTATTGGGGTATTGTACAAAAATATGATTTAATGAAAGAAACTGCCCGATTATTGGACCTAAGTATAGATGACGAGTTTACAACTGCTTTTGAAAACATATTCAAAAATATGGAAAAAAGCTATACCGAAAGTGAGAGAATAGGGACAAAAGTGTATTATAATATGTTTGCAGAAAACGTAAGCAAAAAAATACTGAGCTCTGAATGGCAAAAGGCAGAGTACCCTTTAATCTCAAAAGAAATGATACCGGAAGGGAATGAAGGGTGGTTAAGCCTCGTTTTGCACAGCCCTTATTTCAAATGGGTTTACGAAGTAATGGGACAAGTGGGACAAGCCGGGGATAAAGAAATTGACAATGATGAAGAGGCATGTGAATTGGTTTCAGATGTTGCACGGATTTCTTTAAATATAAAGCCTGGAACAGATATAAGGCAACTGGCAAAAGAGTTGGAAATGCAGGATGAAGTTTTAACAGTTCCCTTTATTAGAGAACTATTGAATAATATATTATTGTATACACCAAACTATTGGATAAAAGGCAATTCTATTTCAGGCGAAATTCATGTATGTAATGAACAATACAAGGAGTGGAATCCTAAAAGCTTACCTCCGAAAAACCTGGTTAAGGGCCGGGGAAAGAACTCTGCCGAGACTGCTGCGTCAAGATGGAAAGTGGGCAGAAATGATCCTTGTCCATGCGGGAGTGGAAAGAAGTTTAAGCACTGTTGTGGGAAATAAAAAATGGATGATATTATGAGTATACAGAGGGTATTATTGCATTGACGGTTCTTGGAATGATAAAGTAATGGTGTACTTTACGTTTGAAAGTACAAAGATAAGAAGGTGGAAGTTGATAATAATGATAAAAAATGATACATTTTCAGCGTTATTGACGTTAATGATGATATTATGATAATATCAAAATGTAGATGTTAATATGATAATATTAATATTATTATAATCATATTTAATGTTGGTATAATAACTAATAAAATGATAAAAAAATAATAAGTTAACAAAAGAGAGAGCGGGAATATGTTTTCGCTGCCGGTAGAAGTAATGTGGGTATCGAAGTGCAAGTATGATAATATAATACTTGATAAACATACACATAAGTTTTACCATATGTTTTTTATAAGAAATGGTGAGGGGAGTATTTTTGTTGACGGGAAAGACTATACCGTCAGTAAAAACGATGTATATTTTTGCCATCCTGAAATAGTACATGGGCTTATGGCTCAAAGTGCTTCTCCCTTAAATACAATAGAAGTAAAGTTTACTGTAATAGATACAGAATTATCGAAGTTGCTGGAAACTCTCCAACATAAGATTGAATGTAAATACCAAAGTTTTCCCTTCAGACTGGAAGAGTTGGTAATGGAAGCGTTACATAAACCCAGGTTTTATAAGGAAATTGTTAATACCGGTTTTACAAGGATTTTGTTTGAACTTGTAAGGAATGATGAAAATTTTTTTACCAATCATATTAATGAGATTAGTGAAACCGTAAAAGGAACTATTAAAGATAAAGAAGGTAACTGTTTTAATTTACTGAAAATTATAGATTATATAAATGAAAACTACCACGAAAAAATTACACTAAAGAAGTTGTCAGATATAGGGGCTGTAAGCCTTGCACATCTAAATAAGCTGTTTAGAAAAAATTTTAATGTCTCACCCATGCAGTATATAAATAATTTGCGCATTTTAAAAGCAAAAGAGCTTATGATGTATTCAGACTTTAACATTACTCAAATATCCGAGTTAGTAGGTTTTCAAAGTATACACTACTTCAGCCGGTGCTTTAAAGAAAAGGAAAAGGTTACGCCCAATGAGTTTAGAAAGGATGTAAAGGATAATATATATATTTACCTTTAACTTAAATTTACACATGATATGCTGCACATTACGAATTAAAGTTAACATTCGGTGTACTATCAATTAGATTATTCAAAATATAGCTAAAAAAATGCAAAGAATATTTATTATAGATTTTATATAATCAAGTTAAATATAAGATGAAAGGAACTGATACGGTATGAAAAGCTTGAAAGTCGGTTTGATAGGCTGTGGAGGGTTTGCAAAGGGAATGCACATCCCGATTTTAAAGAAAAATCCAAAGTATACTATCCATGCAGCAATGGATGTCATTGAAAATGCTGCGAAGGAAGTGGCTGAAGATACTGGTGCTGCCTATTGGACAACAAATGTAGATAAACTTCTGTCAGACAGGGAGATTGATGTGGTGTTTATTACCACTCGTCATGATTCTCATGCCGAGCTTTCGGTAAAAGCAGCCAATGCGGGAAAGCACATTATGTGTGAGAAGCCAATGGGACTTAACCGTAATGAATGCAGGGCAGTAGTTGAAGCAGTAAAGAAAAATAATGTTAAGTACACTATAGGTTACAACCGGGGAATGGCGCCTATGGTAACGAAAGCCCGTGACCTGTTAAAAGATTTTCCCGGCAAGAAAAAAATGATATATCACCGTATCCAGGCTCCATTTCCGGAATCCCACTGGACACATGTAGCCGAAATAGGAGGTGGGCGTTTTGTCGGTGAAGGTTGCCATGTTTTTGACTTGCTGTGTGAAATAGTACAGGCACAGCCTGTTACGGTTTATGCTTCCGGCGGTACATTCCTTGACCCGGAAAAAGTGAAAATTCCCGATAGTGGAATAGTTACAATTACTTTTGCAGATGGCTCTGTGGGTACAACTCTTATAAACAGTGCAGGATGCCCGGACTTCCCAAAGGAAGCGACCGAAATTTACTGTGACGGCAAAGCCATATTTATTAATGACTTTACTAAAATGGAGTATTATGGTTTTGAAGGCCATAAGAGGACTTACCTGGAATTTGACAAGGTAGACAAAGGGCATGCTATAGAATTAGATATGCTGGCAGACGCAATACTAAATGATACTGAAAGCCCAAACGGCCTTGTAAAAGCTGCGAGGGCAGCAGTAATAAGTTATATGGTAAATGAATCTATTGAAACGGGTGCCCCGATTACTATTAAAGAAAGCGATTATATTTTTTAATTTATTGTACTAGTTATATTCAAGAATTATGAGCCTTAGAGACTATAAATTAAAGGCTGTAAATTAAATATAAAGGAGAATAGGTCATTATGATAAGAATTGGAGTCGTAAATATAGATGTATCACACCCCAAAGCATTTTCGGAATACCTTAAAAAGGGAAATCGGGCCCGTTATGTGGCTGTTTATAATGACGGTTTCCGGGGTGATGATGAAGTTGAAGGCTTTATTAAAAATTACAAACTTGAGAAACGCTGTAAAACTGTAGAAGAACTTGCTGAAATGGTTGATATCGGTTTTATACAGGGGTGTAACTGGGATAAGCATCTAAACTATGTACAACCTTTCATCAACAGAAAAAAACCGGTTTTTATAGATAAACCTATTGTAGGTTCTCTGGCAGACTGCAAAAAACTGGAGGAACTTGCCTCTAAAGGCGCTGTTATTCTTGGAAGCTCTTCAGTACGTTATGCTGAAGAAATAGTTGAGTTTGCCAATAAAAGTGAAAAAGAAAAAGGAAAAATCCTTAATATTTTTGGTACAGCGGGTGTAGATGAATTCAATTATGCCATTCATATCGTAGAAGCAATGGGAGGAATTGCAGGTACGGGAGCTCTATCATGTAAATTTGTAGGGCGCAGTGAAGTTGAAGGGAAAATTTGTGAGACGTTTTTTGTAAAGTTTGAAAATGGAATGACAGCAATATATAATACTTTCCAGGGGACATGGCAGCCTTTTGAAATGGTAATAATGACAACCAAGTCTACTTACCAGTTTAGAATAGATACAGGAAAGATCTATGGTGCATTGCTTGACCGGATATGCGACTATATGGAGACAGGTAAAAATACCCTGGCGCCTGTTGAAGCATTAACCGAATCTGTAAAAATTATGTTGGCAGGAAGGATTTCCAGGGAAAAAGACGGAGAGGAAGTAAAACTATCCGATATACCTGAAGATGATCCGGGTTATGATGGGGATAAGTTTGAAGAGGAGTATGCCGCTAAAGCAACAAAGATTTATTTGTAATAAAATAATTATAATAAATAATAAATAAAAAATAATGAAATAAAAATAGCA
>JABUEW010000050.1 GCA_013314855.1 Bacillota bacterium
CAGGTATAATGACACAGCCATAATGCGAGGCCATTTCCCTGTAGGTTGGGTGGATTTCAGGCTCATAGTAGCAGGGCTTCTTAACAGCGGTTTTGGTATTATCCGGCACAATGATTTCAGTTGAGCCACCAAAGTAGGTAAAAGCATTTACATGTGCATTAATCCATGCGTGAAGTTCCATAGAAAGACATGGTTCCGTATAAAGCATGTTACTGGCACCAAGCACAGCTACAAAGAAGTATACTTCTCTTCGTTCTCCGGTGTCGGCATCGATGATATAATGTGTAAGACCAGCCCAATCCACAAACACTTTTTCTCCTGCCCGGTGGATCTGGTGCATGGATAGGTTTCGGAGTTTTCGCCATTTTAGGTAATGGTCACAAAATTGTGTATATTGGACACCATCGGGGTATTTTTCCTTGTACTCCTGCCATAATAACTGCAGGGTGACCCCTTTTTTCATCAGCTCCTTATGAATGTACTCATAGTCCGGCAAAGGCTTTTTACTGCTTCTGATCTCCTGGGGATAAAGTTTTGCCTCAAGTTCGGCATCATCCATTTGTGAGATCATGGGCCAGTCAAGATGTTGATTTTTGTATCGCTCAGTGATGGCGGCAACGGTGGTCGGTGAGCATTGACAACTTCGTGCAATCTGACGAAGGCTCAGTTTTCCTTCGTTTACCAGACGCAATACTTCGCGTACGTTACGCATATTCATCCTCCTGTTCATTGAAAAATCTCTCCTTCCTGAAATAATTTATAATTTATTTCGGGAAGTTGGTGTAAAAACATCATTTACTCCGAACAGGACAGGTAAATTGTCCAGTTTGCCACCGGAATAGGTGTCCATTTTGCTCCGGAATTAATTTCCACATTCAACCGGAACTGCTGTCCAGTATTTCCCGGTATGAATGTCCAATCTATGCCGGAATCGCTGTCCAGTCAAAACCGGAATAACTGTCCAGTTTCTGCCGAAATCATTGTCAACTTTCAACCGGAATGACTGTCCAGTTTGCTCCGAAATATGCATTCGGTGCGATATGATTCCATTACTCTAAGATAGTATGTACCATTATTTTTAAAACACTCAATAAACATAAATGACCCCACCTTTATATTGTATATGTCTACTAAATTTTACCATAACTTTCGTGGGATTGCAAGCAAAAAAACCGCAATTTCTTGCGGTTTTTAAAAAAATTTTCTCAATATTCAAACTAATGTTCTGTTAAACTCGGGTTATACCATATTTGCTTATGCTAATAAAATTCCTAAATAAATTTCTTTTCAAAGTCCAATGTTTTCTTGTAAACAGATATATGGACAACTCTCCTTCCGATAACCCTGTTTCTCAGAAATACCGTGCTTTAAAGATTGATGAAATGCCTATCGTTGAAAAGCGTCAGTTGTACGACTACAGGCATTTATTGAATAAGTACCTTGAAGAACACGGTAAACCTCTTAAACCTGTTAAACATAGAGGAAAAAATATCCCGCCACAAGGTACTGTATGTCCTGTCTGTAATGCACCCTCCGAATATATCTACGATAATACAGGTGGTAGAGGCCAGCTTAAGTGCAAAGTTTGTAATTCTACTTTCTGCCCGCATAACGCTTACCTCGAAAAGCTCATCCTTAAATGCCCTCATTGCGGCAAGACCCTCCAAAAAAAACGTGATCGTAAGCAATTCTTCGTTTATGTTTGTGTTAATAAACATTGCCCATTCTATATCCAAAACCTGGCTTCTATGTCTAAAGCCGAAAAAGCTGATTTCGAGAAGAATCCTTATAAATACAAACTACATTACTATTACAGGGTATTCGATATTGAATTGGATTCCCTCAAGGAGGATCCTCATTATCCCTCTGCTTTAGACCTTTCCCGTATCAGAAACCCCAAGTATGTCCTTGGCCTTGCACTTACCTATCATATTAACTATGGCCTCAGTACTCGCCAAACTGCTTCTATCCTCTGGGATATCCACAACATCAAAATTACTCACCAGACTGTGGCCAACTATGCTTCTTCTGCCGCCAGGGTGGTTAAACCCTTCGTTGATAATTACCCTTATGAGCTCTCCGACTCCATCTCTGTTTGTGGCGATGAAACCTATGTTAAAGTCCTTGGTAAAAAACATTTTGTCTTCTTTATAATGGATGCCATTAAGAAGATTATTACTTCTTATTCTGTCTTCTTATACAGGGATGGCGTTTCTGCTATTAAGGCTATTTATTCTACCTTATCCAAGTTCAGAAAACTTCCTGAAAACCTTACCCTTATCTTCGACGGAAACCCCATATATGTCCTGGCTCAACACTTCTTTGCTCAACACGGTATTCACTTTGATGTTAAACAGGTTATCGGCCTGACCAACAAGGATGAAGTTTCTGAAGAATACCGCTGGCTTAAGCAAATTATTGAACGCTTAATCAGAACTTTCAAGGGTGTCTACAGAGGTAAAAATGGTTTTAATTCTTTTGAACGCGCAAATGAATTTATGGCCCTGTTTGCAGCATTCTTCAACTTCTTGCGCAGACATTCATCCCTTGATTACAATGTACCTGTTAGTATCCCGGAAATTGAAGCCATGCCTGACATGCCCTCCAAATGGTTAAAATTACTCAGACTCTCTTATGACTATTTGGAAAATTTACAGGCCTCAGCTTAATTTCTACTTATCTTTTCTTTTATTAATTTCTATATTATCTTCCTATGCCCTTTTTTCGGTATAATACTTACTTTTAGCTACTTCTCAAGGGAATTGCCTGCCATTTCCTTGTATATCTGTATTCTGTTTCCAATGTCCAGTATTTCTTTTTGCTTCTTCAATAAATTGTTCTCCATTTTTCATTAGTTTTCATAATTTATTTGACACTACCCATGTTTTGTTTTTATATTTCCGCTTTTTAGAGCGGTTAAAGCTTTTAAAAATTTCATTTTATCTTCTTAAGGGCAATATATTTATTTTGCATATTAAAATTATAATTACTTGTACGAATGTTATTATCAGTTCAAGTAGATACCAGGATTTTTATATTACTCATCCGGATTCTGTTCCCATGTTACCTTCGTTTGAGGAACAGTCATATGTATTAATCCAACACAGTTTGGCATGACACCATTAGTATTATAATATCTCACTACTCTTGCCATCATATATAATGACTGACATGCCGGGGCACTCAACCATCTGCTGGGTGAATAATAATCACAAAAAACTCTGACATAGTTTGGTATACATAAATTTTCATCGATGAATCCTGCTATTCGGGAACACGCGTCAAGGAAATCAGTTGTTTCAACATAATATTTGTACTCTGGTCCATTGTGTTGTGAATCCCAAACATATGCAATATTATAATATGTGTAGCCACCATCGTCAGATCTGCCTTCATCTTTCCAACGCCACCAGCCCATCTCACCTGTCGCCAAAGGGCCTTCACAGGACCTGATTCTTACATAGTTTGGCCAAATACCATTATCTTTATAGTATCTCAACGCTCTGGCCAAAATATCTGTCATCTGGGCCAGACTAACAGTCCGTCCGTCTCCCACATTCACGTAATTAGGATATGTATGATAACCATCGCTATAATGGGCATCCATCCAATCAGCGCAGCGTTTTGCCATATCCATATATTGAGCCTTAGACACGGTCCTGTAAACATTAAATGTTAAATCCGAACGGCTATCCAATACAACACCGCTGCTATCCAAGAATGTAACTACCACTGTCCACTGACCATCAACATCAAGCGGGACTGAGCCTAGTGTTAATGCAGAATCTTCAACGCTTGCTGAAGCTCCAGGACCTAAGTTTGGAATTGTTATCGTTGAAGTTGCAACCATAGTATTGTCAGGATTTTTATACTGCAATTGTACTTTAGCATCAGTCAGTGTCGCCGTTCCTATATTTTTAACTCCTACAGTCACAATTACCTTGTTGGCAGGGTAGTAATCCGCCTGGTTTGTAGCTTGTGACACAATTTCTCCCTGTAAAGTAGTACCTTCAACAGTAAAACTGATAGGCGAGTGTCCGTTTAGTGAAGATGAGTCAAGTATTGTACCGTCGCTAGTCTTAAAAACATACTCAACCTTCCATATCCCAATTGCAGCATCTACTGGAAGCGTATACGTATCGCTCTGGGTTGAAATTTCATTCGGAGTCAATTGTGAAATGATCTTCGTGTATACTGCCTTCACAACATTATTCGGATCTTTGATAGTCCATTCAACTACCGGACTTTGAAGAGTCTGGCTACCTGTATTCTTTACTCTCAGAGTCACAACTACAGGATCACCCGGCACATACCGAGACCGGTCGGTTGATGCTTCAGTTACTCTACCGGCAATAGCTGAAGAAGCACTAATATTCCATTTGTCTGACTGTTCCCACTGCCAGCTGGCCAGCGGATACCGAAAATAAGCTACGCCCGTCGCACCGTTTGCCCTGGCATAATCTACGCACTGTTTCATCTCGAGCGGTGTCATATAATTGCCGTCGTCATCCAGGGTTTGAATCCCAGCCCAAATCTCACAACCTGATACTGCCTGCCCAACGAAGTAGCTGGTCTGAGCGCCGACCCATGAAGGTTTGTATTTATAATTATGCGTATATGTCATTGGGGTAATAAACTGTAGATACTGCGACATGTTAGCAACGTTCTGTCCATAATAGGTAGCAGTGCTGCTCCCCTCGGCCATTGTCGCTGCACTCAATGGAATATTAGGTTTATACTGGTTCATCTTCTGGCGGATTAATGAACAGTAAGTTGTAATAGCATCCTGCGCTCCGGAATAGTTGTTAGCATTTCCTGGATATCGGATGCAATCCAAGTGAATACCATCTATATCGTGATCTCGAACTAAGGGGGTAATTATATTATTTATGATATAGTTTCTATAAGACGTATCCCTTGCATCTATCCAATCACCGCCGACCGTAGCATAACTGCCAGTCGATGCTTTGAGATGATCATTTAAAACAATGACCCAGGCATGTACCTTGATTCCTTTCGGATACGCAGCGTTTATTACATCATCCAGAGTCGTCGTCACAAAGTTGCCATCAGTGCCTTTGACCAGAAGAAATATATCTGTAACACCATGAGCAGCGCAGGTATCCACCACATTCGCAACCCCCATGTTCCTCGCGGTGGAACCTAGTAGCCATACAGCCTTTGCAGCAACTGTAGTAGCACTTGCCGGCAGATCATTTGGTGTAAATTTGAACGCCAGCAAGGTCCCATCTCCACGCTGGTCTCTAAATTTGTTCGTGAGAGTTGTGGCTGTAATTTTGTAGCACGTTAAAGTCTGCGCTGTGCCATAATTAGCCGCATTCCCGGCTAATGACGTCGTATAAGTGTATGAACTCATACCCAGCGGATTTTTCCAAGGGTCCCAGATATAATAATAACGTTGGTCAGGATCTGTAGTGCTTCCATCCCAGCCTCCTATCAGGATATAGTGGCCATCTACCGTATTCATGACTGCAAGCCATCCATTATCAAGATAATCCCTAAGCTGCGAGAGGGTTATCCAGGCCGTCTGCGCAGTGTAATCACTCACATCATTGTCAACCCCTGTGATTATGGAACGAAGTTCAGAATAGGAGCACCCAGAAGTTGTTATGTGTCTTCCGATATATTTATGACCAAGAAAATCTTCGAATGTATATGTCGTATATTTGCTATAAACATACGGGTCTTTTGACTTTAGCCCGCCTCTTCCGTCGTTATGATAATCTGCCTCTCCATAAATATCGTAAAGCTTTTTATGAATATTCGGAATGAAATATTGTAGGCCCATTGCGATTGAAGTTGGTCCGCAAAAACCTTCGTAGGTACTGCTCCCGCCATAAAACGGACCATCGTCGTTTTCGCTTGTCGGTTGCTGGTGGTACCAAATACCCTTGTTAATCTTAGCATAGCATGGCAGCGAGAAACTACTGACAATACCCAATATCAATAAAGCCACTATTACTATTTTTCCTCTTCTTTTAAATAATGACATCTTTAACCTCCTCCTATCTCAATAAATTAGATTTATCTTTAAATAGCTCGAATTCTCCTATAATTTCAGATCTATTTAAATTCATAACTAACATAACAAAAATTTCATAAAGCATCTTACAAAGCCCTGCCCTATCATCTGCAAAGCATCGCTCACAACGCTTTGAGCAGGCCTCCGGCCCTAATAAATCCCCCGGCATACCCTATCAGTGCTCGCAGGGTCATCTGCCCTAACATTCCTTCGGTAAGCCTTATGTAGATTGATGGTGCTACATCAATACTCGTATGCAGAATCTATGCTCTCATGGAGGGATTGAACATACTAAGCCCCATCACTAAGCTTTATTAATTCTTCTAAGGCTTTATGCTACCTTAAAGAATATAATCTTTATTAATTATCTTGAACTACTTTGAGCACATAATCCCGAGGTTTTATTCCCTCATACCTTAAAAAAGCACGCTTAAACGAATACACATTTTCATAGCCCACTGCTTTTGCAATATTGCAGATATCATATCCAGCATCTTTCAATAGTTCCTTTGCCTTTTCCATTCTGAGACGGCATATATAATCGTAAAAATTAATCCCTGAAACTTCCTTGAAAATTTTTGATATAGATGATACAGGCATGTTAAATACTTCTGATAGTTCCTTCAGTGACAAACTAGAATTGGAGTAGTTATCATTAACATATTGTAGAAGATTCTTTTCCAGATCAATGTTTTCAGAATCATTAGCATACCTGTTTCTTTCACATATACAGTTGCTTACTTCGTAAAGGTATGACCATAGGGTTTCCATATCTTCCGACACCATAAGTTCTTTAAATTCTCTTTGATACATTCTTACATTAATATTTAATTCATTTAGTACTCGTATAATAGTTTCCATTATTAATGAAACCAGCCTTTTCATTGCATCTGTCGATAACTGTCTATTCTTATTTTCCAACTTTATCTCATCAATAATTCTAGCAACTGTATCAAAGTTGCCTACCTTAAGATTGTTAATAAGCTGTATCTCCCAATCTGTTGGATAATAATAAAATCCACCTTCTATTACTATCTTTGGGTTTCCGAGTAGATCAAGCCCAAAAATTGCACATTCCATATTCTTCCTTGCTATCTGGTAAGACTTGCTTATACCAATTATGCCTTTTTCAATACTGCCTACGGATATGATAGGCTTAATATTATTTGATGATTCTATTTTGAGCCGAACATTTTCTATCACCTTATGCACATATACTTCGTCTTTTTCAGGATGGTCAAGGGAAATTATTACTGCAATATCATCATTTAAATCTTCCAGCAATTGAAATGGCATGTTTGCACTGTCTAACACTTCACTCACAGTAACAATAAAATTCAATCTCTTTCGTTTTTCCAATGATGGCATATCACTTGTGTACTTCTGAATACTCATTTGTTCTTTACTAGCTTTTTTTACATGAAAGTTTTTTCCTTCATTAATAAGAACAACACAATAGGAACTGCTATTATTGTAATTTAATCCCAACTCTAATAATTTTTCCGAAAGCTTATCATATTCAAAATAACCATTTAGTAAACGTAAAAGTAAATTACACCTGGCAGCATTTTCATAATTTTTAACGCGGTGCATTATAGTTTCTTTTTCAATTACAAGTTTATCAAAGGAAGTTTCTATAAGTTTATATTCATTCAAAACTTGTGATTTTTTACCATTGTTTTTAAAGAAATCATTCTGTTTAAAGACCTTGTTTATCAATTTCTCCAAAGGTTTATATGTTACTTTTGCCAGGAAAACAGCTACTAAAAATCCTGAAACAAGAGATAAAATACATGGTAATAATAAAGGGAAAATCTGTTTTGTTTGAAATGGTATATTATTATTACTATAAACACACTTGTATTCCCATGATGAAATATTTGATATAGTAGTAAAATTTAGATAACTATCCTGTTTTTTTAAACTTTCTGATAATAATTGTCCAAAGCTCTCATCAAATATGTTTATATTTCCGTTGGAAATGCTTAGTTCTTTTAGACCTGGTCCTGCAATCTGTCTTAAATAGTATCTCAGATATCCTTTATCTACAAATAATAAAAGAACTGCTCTAGGTTTATCATTCAGTTCCATACTTTTTAACACTGCTATATAATTCGGACTACTTTCTTGATAATCTTCTTGAGAACTTTCAATTATTTTGAAGTAAGTATAATTTATCATTTCTGAGTATAAGATTTTAAATTCATTTTCTTCATTACCTAAAATTAAATTAAAATAGTCATTAATATTGTGCCAACCAATATTAGATACAACCAAATCCTTATAAGGAAATATTACTGCTATACTTGACAAAATTCTTAAGAAAGCCATATAATTATTAAGGTCTTGAATTATTTCAAGCTTTTTCAGTGTATCAAATTCTTTTTCAAATATTTTTGTGTCAGAGGTCAATTTTCCCACCCAGTTAGACTGGTATAACCTGTCACCCATACTATTTAGTTCTGCCAGCTTGCTATCAATAGTATCTCTAATTCTTTGGGTATCTTGTTCATACATCTGAACCATTTCCCTTTTATTATTTTGAAGTGTTTCTTTAATAAAAATGCTACAAAAAACTATAGTTGGAATTATAAGGATAACAGTGTAGGATATTAATGTTTTTCTGTATGTATAACTTTTTAATAAATGCGAGCTCAAATTTGATTCACCCTTTCTGTTATACCCATAGAGTTTGCAAATCTTAAGTTAAGCTTTTATTAATACTTTGCTGGCACAAGGTGTCAATTTTTAGTACCAGTCCTTTTTATAATTCCATAATTATAATACCATAATTTATAATATCATAACAAACAATTTCTCAAAATATAGTTATATAGGTGCTGGCAAAGATTTTTTAATTCTTTGCCAGCTTTTTATTTTAATCAATATTCTTAATTAATTATTTAATACTACAATATCTATCATAAAGCTCTTGGTCAATCTGAATTAACTTGTCAAGTCCAAGTTCCTTTAATTCTTTCATATATTTGTCCCAATTATCAAGAGATGCCTGACCTAATATTAATTTTGTAGCGAGTTCACTTGAATAAGTTGTTAAATTATTTATTATTTTTGTCTTTTCTTCTAATTGTTCGTCTGTTGGCATTGCTAAGAAATTGTCATTAAAGTTGGAATAGTATGGTTTATATTTCATAGCTTCTAATTGATAATCTGCTTTATACTTTGGTATGTTTACAAGTTCTCTCTCAATATTATCAAGCTGAACTCTAGGGAACACAATATCACCATAAACAGTCTTGCCAAGTGTTTCACGTTTATTTGCTTGTTCTTCCCAAGACTTTGTTGCAGCACCAATAAGTAGTTTTACACCATTTTCCTCTTTATATGTTACTCCTTCAATTCCCCATTGACATAGGGTTGCATATTCATCACTATATACCACATCAAAAAATGCAATTGCTGCTTGAGGATTTTTACAAGCTTTTGTAATTGCATATTTTTGCCATACCAAGTTAGGTGGTTCTACTTGAGTTGCTGGAGTTATCCCATCAACTGCTTTTAAAGGCATTAATGGAAGATATTCTGCCTTTTCTTGTTTTACAAGAGGCTCTAACGTTTGAATTATCCCGTATGTGTAAATTGATGCTACCCTGTTTTGAGCAACCGCGTCACCACCACCTTTTGTAATCAGGTCAACATCTATTATACCAGCTTCCACAAATCTTCTCATATATTTAAAATATTCTTTTATTCCTGGCTGATACCACGGTGAAACTACTTTATTGGTTTCAAAATCAATAGCTGTTATACCAGTGCCAAGCCCGAACCATTGAGGAATTGCATAATTAAATAACCCTAGATTATAAGCTAAAATTTCATCGGCTTTTCCATTCCCATTTGCATCTCTATCACGCATTTCTTTAAGAACATTAAAATATTCTTCTGCAGTAGTAGGCACTGAAAGTCCTAGTTTTTCGAGCCAATCTTTTCTTATAAGCATAGTCAAATTAACTGGTGCAGGTTCAGTTACTTTATATGTTTTTAAATGTAAACTACTAAACCAATACATTTTACCATCAGGTGCTGTGATTAGTTTTGGTGCAAATGGAAATACTTCTTTATACATTCTCTTTATGTTTCCATTGCTATATTTATCAATTAAAGAATTTAGTTCAAGAATAATCCCTTGTTTTGCTAAATTTAATGCAGTTGTATTATTAAGAGCTGTTAAATTAGCAATATCAGGTAAATCACTTGCTGATGCCATTAGTGTTTGAAGAACAACCTGATACTGCTCCCTTGGTACAATTTCGAACTCAAGTTCTAAATTCGCAGCTTTGAACAACTTCTCAGTCTCATGCCAAACAGGATATTCTTCTCTTTCCTCAAATTTAACAAACTTATTTGCACCACTTGGTCCAAGAATCTTAAGCTTCATTGGCTCTTTGCTTTTAGTTGTAAGATCTTTGGTTGCAGTCTCATTTGCTGTTTTTTTCTCGGTTGCATCACTACTTTCTTTTTTTGCAGTATTAATGGTGCAAGCCGATAAAAAGGACATTACCATCAAATTGATGATAATAATTAGGATTGTTACTTTACTAATACTTTTTTTCATACAATTACCTCCCATTTTAATTTTTGTTATTTATTAGTAACGCCTTTAAGGCGCAAAATCAAATATTACTCTTTTAAAGAACCTAACATTACACCTTTAATAAAATATTTTTGGAAATATGGATACGTAAAAATTATTGGTAAAGACGTAAATATAATCATTGCATATTGCAATTGAACACTTTGTAACATCATTTGAAATGCTTCTTCATAATCATCCTTAGCCAATTTCGTTAAATCTACTGTTTGCTGTACTAAAACTCGTACAAGATACATCTGTAAAGGATGTAGTTCTTCGTTCGGTAGATAAATCATTGCACTAAACCAGCTATTCCATATACCTACAATTGAATATATAGCAATAACAGCAAGAATTGGTTTAGATAGCGGAATGTATATCTTAAATAGTACATGGAAATTGTTAGCTCCATCAATAAATGCAGATTCCCTAAGAGATGCAGGTAGTGTCATAAAGTATGTTCTTGTAAGTATTATATACCAAACACTCACCGCTCCAGGAATAATAATAGCCAATCTATTATTATATAAACCTAATTTTTGCATTAGCAAAAAAGTTGGAATAAGTCCTCCACCAAAGTACATTGTAAATATAAGATACCTTACAATCCATTTACGACCAATAAGGTTTTTAGCTGTTAGTGGATATGCCGCAATAACCGATGTAAAACAGCACAAAAACGTTCCACTTACAACATATATAAAAGAGTTAGTAAATGCTTTCCACATTTTATTATCTCTAAAAATTAATTTATAAGAACCAAAATACAAACCTTTAGGATAAAGGTTAACACTCCTGGCAAAAACCTCTATAGGATCACTGATAGACATTATAAAAACATAATACATAGGATAAAGAGTTATTATACATACAAAGAATGCTAAAATATAAAATATTACATCTACTGCCATTGAGCCTTGTTTGATTTTGTTTTTATTATCCATTTTCATTATTTCCTACCTTTCATCTATGCTCATAGCCTCACATAATATATAATAAATTAATTACATATGATTTTACCATAATGCATAATCGGTTCGTTTTCTACTTATAGTATTCGCTGTATATAACAATGCAAAATTAATAACTGTTGTAAACAAACCTACTGCTGTACCAAAACTGAACCGTCCCCCTAGTAATCCATCACGATATAAATATGTACCTATAACATCAGCGGTTTCATAGACAGCAGGGCTATATAGCAAAAGGATCATCTCTGTATTTGATCCCAATAAACTTCCTATTGAAAATATTAGTAATATAAGTATAGTGGGCATTATAGAAGGTATAGTAATATCGCGCACCTGGTGGAACCTGTTTGCTCCGTCTATTCTGGCTGATTCATATAGGTTTGGATCGATAGATGATATAGATGATAAGTATAGTATACTACTCCATCCAAAAGACTTCCATATACTTGTTATTGTATATATTACCCGAAAATATCTGGGTTCAATATTAAATCTTATAGGATTACCACCAAGAAGAACAATCAGATCATTCACGATTCCATCAGTACTAATAAAAGATATAACCATACCTGCGACTACAACATTAGAAATAAAATGAG
Organism: Bacillota bacterium; assembly: GCA_013314855.1. NCBI lineage: Bacteria > Bacillati > Bacillota > Bacillota bacterium. The sequence continues at coordinate 12,208 of JABUEW010000050.1, forward strand.
GCAGATAACTTGCTGTTTGAACAAATTTTTTAAAGAACCCATTTGCGAGTTCATTAAGCAACAGCGCAAATACAATAGGTACCCAAAATCCAAACACAAGTCCGTAAAAGCTTAACAATATTGTATTGCGAAACACCCTTACAAAGTATATTGATTTAATAAATTCGATAATATGCTTTAGTCCTACCCATTTCACACTACCATCAAAAGCTATGAAAGGACTACCTGGATAGTAATCCTGAAATGCAATAACAATGCCATACAAAGGAATATAATGAAATATAAAAATATGTAATAATACAGGAAGGATTAAAATGTATAGTTCTATATTTTCTTTGATATTACGCATTTGCTTTTCTTTCATATTTTGTAAAAAGTTATCCATATATAATATACTCCTATAATATATTTCTTATATCGTGTGTGTGCAATCATAGTATATTGTATTAAGTTCTAATATAATGCAAACTATTAAGTATAATTTTAGAAAATTCAACCTGTCTTGTTGTAGTTTTCATTATAGAGTAAACTTTTTCTAATATCAATAAACAAAATTCTATACGTGAACAATATTTTCTGAGTACTTTTAAAACCCTTAATTTACTTATACTACTTACGCAAAATTGTAGGATCACGTGTCTGTGATTATTGACAGAAACCAATGGTAGCAGTCTTGTAATGGCATAGTGGGATACCCAGCTAAGCTTTTGAGTGATATGGGTTGCCGTAGAGTTATTAAGACGTATGAATGTATTGTACCGATATCTGTTTTCATATTTTTCACTACTCATGATCCCGTTTTTGCTAGGATATATTCGGTTTATCTCGAAAAGGTCGCGTGCTTGCAAAGTGCCCAGCAGTTGCTGGATTTGCTATCCGAATATAAATATCCCAGGCTTGTCCAGGTTCCTTCAAAAGACGGCAACACAAATCTTGTCTATATCTATCCTATTTATCATGTGAGCAGATACAGCAAAGATAAAGACACATACCTGATAAACATTATCAGTCATGATGCGTTTATAAAACGTATCAATGATATCATAGGTGAGATTCAGCCGGGAGGAGGCGTATATATTTTTGAAAAAGGAAGCGGAGAAATGCGTTTCAAATACACACAGGATAATGAAATGTATCAATTAGCGGCTGATGCACTGAAAGGGAAATTGACCCATAAAGACAAGGGAATTTATATTATTACTTCGGAGCAGACAGGACTGGATTTTGTGATGCTGGTATCTCATGAAGAAATAATGGCGCAGATACGCAAATACAATATGTCAAACAATTTTATTCTCAGGTATTATAGTGGAAGATATATGCCGTGAAATAATTGAAAGGCAAAAGAAACAAACCGATCAGCTGACGCAACGCTTACTGGAGTATATACGCGCGCACAGTTTAGATTATGACATAAGTATGGAGAGGGTAGCGGATAATTTTGGGTTATCCATAAATCGTTTGTGCAATATCGTCAAAGAAGCTACGAACTATGCCTTTAGGGAATATGTTGTTATCAACCGCATGCATAAGGCAAAGCAACTTCTGGAGGAAACCGATATTCTTATCAATGAAATCAGCCTCATGGTCGGATATTCAAACGTGTCACACTTTATAAAAACCTTTAAGGCGAATTATAATATAACTCCGTCTCAATATCGAACCCAAATGCAGGTAAAACTGGGCAGGTTGGGGACGCATTCGACCGAACTGCCCTCAAACCATTGATTTAAGCGGTTTTATTAATTTCGTATGGAAAAAAGCATTTAGTATATACGAAAGCTATTGTTCTATACGCCTCGCAACTCTTGATATGCAAAGATTGCAAGGATTTTATAGTGAACTGTTTAGTAAACTTCCGCTAGTCTTATCATAATACTCCTGTAACCTTCATCCAGGCAGTTGCGATTACTGCATGTCCTTCCTTTGTCGGGTGGACTCCATCCTGTGCCCAGAATTGCATGGGCTTATATACCGAATATTGATAGAATATTCCGTCCAATGGGACAAATAAGGTTGCGAATTCCCTCGCCAAATCACGGATAACCTGGATTTTAGGGTTAAGGTCTTCTCTCCATACCTGTTTGGGTAGATAGCAGGCAACTCTATTTTTCTGTGCTTTGTAATAATTGTAATGTTTTATCAACCAACTGCTGTACTGTTACTTTTGTGTAATCAACAATAGTGGTTGAAAGATTTAAATTATAGCATTCGTACCAGCACGGAAGGATTCCTTTTTGTCCAAGCATCATTCCAAGAATTGAACCTACAGTCGCTCCGTCACAATCAGTATCAAATGCGGCCTGCACAGCAAGGCAAATTGTTTTCCCAAAATCCTTATTACCGTAAAGCAATGCCATAGTTACAATCATAGCATTTGGATTGGTATGACATCATTCATAAAAATCATCCTCATTATATTGCCGGTGTATATAATTGATTACGTCCTCCACGGTTTCACCCCATTTATACCAATTAAGGACCCGGGTCACATCACGGTATAATCTTGACTTTTCAGGCACCTGGTCCAAGCCTGCTTCGATAACCGTAATCACATCTTCACAAACTGCAGCTGCAGCAATCATTGCAGCAATAAACATTTCTCCGTATATTCCATTCTTTACATGAGAAATGCATGCATCCCTCCATGCCATTTCAGCTGCTTTTTCAGTGTCACCGGGATTTATGTATCCAAAAAAGTCCCCGCGAATCTGCGCACCAATAAATTCACGATAGGGATTGTTATAGATAGCGGTTTCAGGAGCATACATACCCAATGCTGCATTTCGGTATGCAACACGTTCCGCTGTATAGGTAGAAAACATAGGAACCCATGAAAGCCATGCTTCCAGGACATCATCAGGGCAAAAATCTTTGCCATAATGCTCGATTAGCTTCATAGCAAGTACCGTATAGTTGGTATCGTCATCCACAGGTGCTATACCATTAATGGTATCTGCCCAACAACGTTTTTCAAATTTTACAGGATCATAATTAATGGTTTGAGCAAAATTTTCCGGAATTTGATTTCTGGTAATATAGCGGCTCATTGGATAATTATCAGTTGCTTTCAGCAGGGCTTCCAACTGGTTTCTCTTGAATCCCTCTACCGGTTTTCCCAGTAAACAGCCTGATATGCGCCCGATCCATGCACCAGTTAACTTGTTTCTTAATTCATGGATTGATATATTCTTTTCGAATTTATGTCTCACTGCTCTTCTTTGTGTAAAAATTTCTTTCAACTCCGAAGGCTCTATAAAAGGATAGTCTGGCAAAACAGGAGCATTAATAAGCTTATTTCGAATTGCTTGGGCAACTTCATCAAAAGGCTTATCTTTTGCAGCTTTTGAGACTTGCTCGCAAATGTCTCTCAGATATTCAACATCTCTCCCTTCATCCCTGGCCTGTTTCCATTCCATCATTATTTCTGCATCATATCTTAACCAACCTGGTTTTTGTGGCATAAGTACTCCTCCCTATCTCACAGGATCATTGTCCCTATTAACTTTAATTTTTGCACTGCTTAATTATCCAAACCGTCGCAGAAGCAAGGCTGTCAATGCTTAGTTTGATATGTCATTTCTTTTTGGCTTACCTTGATCGGTCATATTAAGCAAGCCTTCTATTCGCTGTTCTCTATTAGGCAGTAATGGAAATGGCACGGTAGGAAGGGTCTGATACCAATATGCTACGCTACAATAGTCATCACTTCTCTCAAAATAGCAATATTCACTATTTAAAGAATGTCCTGCAGCCTGATATCCGATAAAATCCTTATCATAATGGCTCTTTGCCTTATCAGCAAGACCAAATCCTATTTGCTGAATTGTAATTTTAATTTTTGAACTAAAATATATTGGATCTTTCTGATGGAATCTATAGAGGGAATATAATCCTGTTTTTCCATCTACCAAAGGAGCCCCCTGGATAGGAGTTATTATTTCACTTAGACCCCACGCCGATCCTATATAATCCTCCGTTCCAGTACCGCAAATAGTGGGAAATAAGTCATCGTCATCAATATAAAACTTAACCTCTCCCTCTCCCCACCATGCCTCTTTGAATAAATCCCTTATGCCTAAAATCATACCTATATAAACGCCACGTCCTTGAACTCCATCCAATATTACATAATCTTCTTGTATCGGGCACGGATTCATTCTCCTAAATTGCGCATGAAAGTAGCCTGTATCGCTATCCAATTCGTCTCCAAGAGTAAAATCTATTTGGTAAAAAAACATCTCTACATCCGTATGCGAATCATTTTCGACGGTAATTAAAGCCCTTTGTTTAAATGGCATTGGTATCCAGCAATTGAATCCCTTCCCATCCTGCATTCCTACAAAATCAGTAACCATGTTGCACTGTCTTCCATGTGCTATTCCGAAAAAGTCGCCTATCGGGACTTCTACACTTGGATGGGGTTGTCCATCCCAGTACATACGAATAATCACATTGCGCATATGATCAACATTTCCTGGGGGTATTGTCATCCATATATGCCGTATCATCCCTGGGCCCTCTACATCCAGCAAAATATAGGTATCTCCTTTCTTAAATGGCCATATACAGGGCGAACCTTTTCTTCCGTTATTTGCCTTTCCCCCAGAACCTCGCCTTGCCAATGGATTTTCTGCACTAGCGGCATAACTATTTAACTTTTTTAATTGGTACAACATAAAAACTCACATTCCTTTCGCTTCTTTTAAGTTACAGATATCAATGAGATATCAATGAGAATACTAAATAAATCGCTACTGACCCTTTCATTTCACTCAAGACACAGCATGAAACACTATCCTTTTACACTGCAATTTAAATAATTTAAATTTGTTTCATATTTTTGATCTCGTTCCTGCCATACCGGGCTTCTAAGTGTATCACCAGTTGACGAATCAAGTCATACCATTTCTTCAGACTCTTTGGCGGCGTAACATTTGCCTTCCACCAAAAAACAGTGCAGTTGTTTCAGTACTTGTCATTATTATAAGCTGGTGGTTTAGAACTATAATTTCACTATTTTTTGCTTAGTATTTAAAAACAAGTTATCTACAATTGTAATATTTGAGGTAGAATTTGCTATATATATACCCACACTATTACCTTCCGGAGAATTAGTGCCTATTTTATTGCCCTTTATTAGGATATCACTAACTTCTCCAAGGACTTTTATCCCGAAAAATTCGGGTTCAACGCCATTATCGAGGATTTCATTCTCCTCGATCCTGGTCCTATGTGGTGCATGAATCACGTCTTCATCTCTAAATTCTATACCACCATTTTTATTTCTCAAAATCCTGTTATTCAATATCACGTTATCGGTATCCCTGTGTCCAATAGATATTCCTGCACCTTTATTATCAGAGAACTCGCAGTTTTCAACAAGTCCACCCTTCACTCTCCAGCAAAAGAAAAAGCCTATCGAATCATTTTCTGTAGCAATGCAGTTTCGTACAATAGTCCGCATGCTGCCACTACCCGGGTGGAAACCAAATCCTGTATTTCCCTTGCTGATACTATCAAGTACAACCACATCATTACAATTCTGATAGCTAATCCCATCACCATTATAATTTATTACGCAACAATTTTGGATAAGAACATTATTTGTATTAATAAGAAATATACCTCCTCCTCTACAGCCATTGAGGTATAAATTCTCTTGCCTATTTCCGTCTACACTGATATCTTTAATTGTAACATCGCAGCAATTACTAGCAGTTATTACAGGATATATAGTAACCGCCATAGCATTATTTTCAATCATGCAATCAGTGTTCATCGCAGTGTTTAATTTAAAAGTATCTTCGGCTGTTTGTTCAATAATAGTCCCTACCGTACAGAGAAATCCCTGTGCTTTATCGTCAAACACGGCAACACCATATCCAACTTCAAACCCTTCAGGGTCAGATATTATTATTTGATTTTCACCATAACCTGATGTAGCTTTTAAATAGCTTTTTGAGCAGGCAGCCTTTTTCAACACCGTTCGACCCACACCATCACCAATAAGGGAAATACCACTTTTAAGACGCACAGAATCATACATAAGGTATTCGCCTTCAAGCACTCTTACAGTTCCGCCTCCCAGGGCAGCCACATAGTCCACGGCTGCTTGAATGGCTATGTTTGTATCCCCTATAATATCACCTGATTTATTACCTACAGTTAAAGTAACATTTTTTACCATTTAATAGCATCTCCCTCTAGTGAAAACTGAAGAAAGTATATAATTAACCACCTTATCCTATCCTTTGAGGCTGCCCAAAGTCATACCTGATATAAAGTATTTTTGCATAAACGGATAAATAAGTAGAACTGGCATTGTCACTATCATTATCTGTGCTGCTCGGAATGTTTTATTGCTAATTTTCTTCAAAAGCTCAATCTGTGTAGTATCAAACAAAGAAAAATCAGGAGTCGTAATGATACTTTGAAGATATGTTTGCAATGGATAGTTCTTTGAATCATCCATGTATATCATCCCACTGAACCATTCGTTCCAGTGCCCTACTACAGTGTAGACTGTCAAGGTTGCCAATGCTGGTATCGACAAGGGCACATATATCTGCCAAAGAATCCTGTTCTGACGAGCTCCATCCATTAATGCCGATTCCTCAATCTCCTTTGGTATTTGCCTAAAGAAATTTAAAAGGATAACCATATGGTATATTGGCACCGCTCCTGGTATAATCAGCGCCCATATTGTATTTTTTAACCCCGTTGATGTAACAACCATATATGTTGGAATTAATCCTCCACCGACAAACATTGTAAAAGCAAAAAACCATGCAATTAGAGTACGACCCTTGAAGACTTGTTTTGTTTTTGACAACGGGTATGCAGTTATAATTACCAGAAACATGTTTACTGCCCAACCCAGTATAACTCTCTCAAGAGTGATCCCGAATGATCTAATAAAGTCCGGTCTTTGAAAAGCAAACCGGTATGAGCTCAATGTAAACTCTACCGGCCATAATCCTACCCGACCCTGGGTAGCTGCTGCTGAAGAACTAAAAGATATTGCTAACATGTGTATAAACGGTAGTACACAACTCAAAGCCAAAGCTGTCAGGAAAATATAGTTAAATACATCAAATACTTTTTCACCCAGCGTCTTTCTTATCATTTTACTTCCTCCATTTTATCACATTTCATTTGCAGTTAACATAAAATACTAGAATATCCTGTAATCGGCAAATTTATATGCCATAAAATAGGATGTAGATACAAGCAGCAACGATACACATGATTTTACAATACCTACGGCTGTTGCCATATCATATTGAAAGTTTTTAAAGCCAATTCTATAAGTAAATGTATCCAATACATCGCCGGTAGAGTATACAGCAGGATTATAGAGATTGAAAATCTGATCAAACCCTGCATTGAGAAGATTGCCCAAACTCAAAATTCCGCTTAGCACCATGATTGAAACAATACCTGGAATTGTGATATGCCAACATCGTTTAAATCTTGAGGCTCCGTCAATTATAGCTGCTTCGTATAGCTGTGGATCTATACTTGTTAATGCTGCCATATATAAAATAGTTGAAAATCCAAACACCTTCCACGCATCGGATACGACCATGGTCGCAGGGAAAATGCTCGGACTACCAAGAAAATAAACCGGCTTTACGCCCAATGCTTTAAGGATATTATTAATTATACCATCGGTAGGTGATAGAATGTCTATCAGCAAACCACTTATAACAACCCATGACAGGAAATGCGGAAGATACATCATCGTTTGAAGAGATTTCTTATACCTCTCTATTTTTATTTCATTGAGCAGAAGTGATACAATTATCGGAAATGCAAAGTTTACTATCATCTTGGCAATTGATATACTCAATGTATTTCTGATTACTTGCCAGAACCCTGGATATTTAGTAAAGAGATACTTAAAATTGTCCCAACCTACATATTGAGAACCAAACAACCCTTTTGTAATATCATAGCGCTGGAATGCCAGCGCCCAGCCAACAAGCGGACCATAATAGTATATCGCTACCAGTATCATTCCGGGTAACACCATAAGGTAAAAACTCTTATCTGTTTTCCAGCTTTTCTTTTTCTTTTCAACTTTTCCCAAAGAAAACCCCTCCAAGCATCCGGACATTAGGATAATTAGGATATAAGAAAGGGTATTGGCCAAATTAGCGCTTCCCTTTCTTATATCCATGATAAATAACTTACTTTAATAATATCTTATTTTCTATTTAATTTCAATTAACTACCTGGATTTATACCATTCATTTACTTCAATTTCAACTATTGCACCACCCATATTTCTCCACTCTTCAACAAATGCGTCAAACTCATCTAAAGGCCGTATGCCCATAATAAATTCAGTATACGCTTGCTGTACATATTGTTTCAAGTTTTCCCACGAACGTACCATTTCATCAGTTTGATAACCAACAAGTTTGGTAACCATCAGCATATTATTATCATAGTATTTGTTGAATCTGCCAAAGAACGAGTTTGGCCCGTACCATGATATATAAGAAGCCCAGTCCTCGTTCATGCCTTTACCGGCCTTTATGGAATCATAGCAGGACTTGGTACGTTTGTATTGAGTCCAGTCATGCGGAGTAACCAGGTAGCTTTCATCATTTTTATCCAATGCTTCAGTAACGTGAATTGCCGTATTGAGGTTGACTTTAACATCAGCCAGTACTGGATAAATTGGGCATGATCCTTGGTAGTCGTACTTTTCATCACTATGATACTTCTCAGGCTCCGCAATATCCGGTGGTCCATTTACCTTTGCGCTGGCAAAACTCATCATACGCAACAATGCCTCGGGATGGTCAAAATTCTTGTTTACAACATAAATTTCCGGCTTTGGTTCATCTGTTTGAAGCTTCAATTCACCTTTATAATCAGAGAATGGAACAATATCGGCACAGGACCAAGTAACCTTTTCTGCTGCATAAAGATCCCCCAAAGGCCAGCCGGGTACCCAGAATTGAGCAATAGTTGCGCCAATCTTACCAGAGGTGAGTTGCTCGGCAATTTTCATACCGTCATAAGATGCAAAAGCAGGATCAATATAGCCTTCTGCGTATAATTTTGCATAGGTCTGCAGTACTTTCTTCATCTGGGGTTGAATATCACCATATACAAGCTTTCCGGTCTCATCCTCATACCAAACGCCGGGATATGCGCCATTCGCATTTGCCATGCCTACAAAACCGGCTTGTCCTTCATAGATACTCTTTGTCAAACCAAGTGCAAAGCGATTTTTTCTATCCATATCAGCAAAATCTTTTGCCATTTCAATATATTCTTCCATGGTTTTTGGCATTGGTCCACCCCACTGCTTAAACCAATCATCACGCCATAGCAAGGAATATGGGCTCTGTAAATTTATACCCCCTAAGGCAAGACCATATTGGCGGCCATGCAGGGTTGCCCATTCCTTGGAATGCGGGCGCTGTTTCAGATACCCGGCTAATTGTTCAGAGAGGTTCGAAGTAACAACAACATCTGTAAGGTCGTATAGCATATTAGCATCCACAAGTTTCTTAAATTGGGAATAGTTAGAAAGTTTAAATATGTCGGGCAAATCTTTTGAAGCGATAGCCAGATTAAGTTTTGTTTCGTATTGCTCCCAGGGACATGTCCAGTCGAAAATAAGGTTAATATTCAACTCATCCTTGAAAGCCCTAGTCCATACATTATTGGTCCAAGAATCCCCTTTTGGGAAAACCATTGGTGGGTTTATCGAAAGAACCATATGGACATCGACAGGCTCATCATACTTTGTAATAGGGTCGATATAGCTGCCTGTATTTGCGGGGTACTCCCCTGAACTTGATACATTGCTAGTCTGCTTTGAAGTACTTGTTGTAGCATTATCATTTGAGTCGTTTACCTTGCAACCAACCATTATGCTTAACAGCATGATAAAAGCGAATATTAAAGCAATGGTTTTTTTCATAATAATACCTCCTCGTATAATATTATTTTGTAATGATTCAGCAATAAATTGCCAAATCGTATTACCTAATTTAAATTTCTTAAAAAACACAATTTAAATTATTGAATTTTTTCTTATAAATTTCATTACATCCCTGCCCTCTTCAATGGTATCAATATTCAACATTATAACGAGCCTGCCCTTTTTCATATGTTCAATCTCCTGGTATACGTCCCTTGCAGAACACCGGATCATCAGGGGTATGCCATTATTCATCTCAAACAGCTCTTCAAGGTGATCAACAGGGCGCAAACAGTTTGGATCAAGACTAATTTCCAGCATCTTCAGGTTTTTGAGCGATGCAATGTCCTTGTGTACATGATATCCTTTCGCATGATGGTGAATGTATGCCCCGCCAAAATGGTTGATTATCTTTTGAGTATATTTGTATCCGAACTCATTAAATATTTTACTGGAACACAAATCGGTAAAATCCTCCGATATATATGGTGCCTGGCCCGGAAGCCACACATTGGCTGTTACTACTCCCCCTTCCATCATGCCAGCAATTTTCCTTAGCTCTTCCTCCAACCAAATTATCGCATCGCTACTTTTATCCATAAGTTCATGTACCTTCTGCGGATTATCGTACAAATCATAAAATAGGTCATTTCCCCTTAATGCGTTCGCCATATCTCCCGGTCCGAAATTACATAGTGTAGATACCACGTAATCCCCTTCACAAGTGTTCACACAATACTGTATCATTTCTTTCAAGATACAGAACCATGGATTATATTCATCCATCTTAAGTTTTTCAATATCGCTCCATTCCCTAATAACGGGGTGTACCCAGCTTGTATCATATCCCATGATCACTTCGGCACCGGAAAAATAAGCGCTATGTACTCCTACCCCCATACCAGGGGAAATTGCCGGAATAAAATCATTATCCAGGTCTTTAGTATACTCCATGAAGCATCTAAGCCTGCGGATATTATAGTCCATAAACTCCTTTGCCTGCTTTTTAAAATCCCAGTTATTTAGCGGTCTTGACCCCAGGTCCCATTGTTCGTAGTCTATCTCGAACGTATAAGGACATATAATAACCAGGATTTGTCCAGGAGTATCATCCTTAAAAAACTGTTTATATTTTTCTACCCTGTCCATAATATAATTATTATAGCTCATGGCAGCTTATCACCTCTACATTCTCTACCTTACGAGTATGTAGCAATTCAAAATATATTAAAAAGCCATTCCTATCAAGAATACAAATGGTCTCTTAAAAATTGCATTTTTACTTCATTATGCAAACTTCCTCCACCCTCATGACCATTAAATGGGTATATTTTTATATATTTCTCGCTTTTAATTCTGTTGTAGGTGGCAAAGTAAAATTTTGCCGGACAAATATTATCTTTTAATCCTACTGATGCCAGGACCTTGCATTGAATACGATCTGCCATATTCATCGTATCGTAATAACTCAAGGTTTTAAAAACTTGCTCAACCTTGCCAGGATGGATTCTTAGATACTCGGTTACACTGGAAAAAGCTCCATTTGCCCCTTCAATACGCTTTTCAATATTACTGTTGCTTGGTACATCAGCCATCGCGATGTATGGCCTTTTATCAAGGGCGCAAACTGCCATTGTCAATCCTCCTCCCTGGCTACCACCTTCTACTACGATTCTATTTCGGTCTATTTCCTCTTGCGCACAGACAAAATCTATTGCCTTGACACAGTCCATGTACACTTGACGAAAATAGTATTCATTCTTATCCAGTATACCTTTGCAAACAACGCTTTGCGTTGAACCACCGGTATAAATAGCACAGTTACCGGTTTCACCGCTCTGTCCCCGGCAATCAACTGACAATACCGCAATTCCCATAATAATCCAATGCATAAAATCCGACGGCATTCCCTTGTTTCCATCGTATCCATGATAATGTATAAGGCATGGAATCTTACTTTCTTTCGTAAAAGTGGGTAAGATATACCAGCCATGGATCCTGGTCTCATCAAAACCATTATATGAAATAGAATATACTTTCACATAATTGCTTGGATAATCATACAACTTTTTTTCCGGTTTTAATGGAACAGCTTTTGCGATCTTAAGAGTAGAATCCCAAAATTCATCAAAATCCTCCCTTTTAGTAAGCGGGGGATAATATTCAAAAAGCTCTTTTTCTATGTTATCAATGTAACCCAATTTCTTCACCTCCAATTCACCAGCGACATAGTCCGATTTAATTTCAACAGTAATTCTTCTCGTTTTTCTCTAATCAACAGTGTTAAGTAAGCTGATTGTTTGCCTACTTCATCATCTTGACCTCAACCTCATGTATCTTTCCATCATTGTAAACCGGTAAAATATCACCGATTATTTCTTTACCGTCTACAATTATATTTACGTTTCCATGTTGTAAATGGTCAGGGTTATTTACAACTATATTATAAGTAGCATTCCTAAAAAATCTTATAACTTCATACTTATCCCATTCTGATGGAATGCAAGGTTTTATCCGTAAACCTTCATAATCTGCTTTTACTCCTAAAAGATCATTCATTAATAAATGTTGATACCATGCTATAGACCCTGTAATCCAGGTAAATTCCATCTGGAATTTATTGTTTCTATGGTCCGGCCCATAATAACAATTTGCATAAATGTAAGCAGGGCACTTTCGTTTAGGATCATTTTCTCCCCTGTAATAGCCAGGTGTAATTCGTTTAAATATATCATAAGCTTTATCTGCTTTATGCATTTTTAGAAGTCCCAGAATCATCCAGGCATTAACATGGGAATAAATCGTGCTATTTTCACATATTCCCGGTTCAAGGCAACTGATACGCCCTATATTTTCATCACGTTTCATAAACGTTGGCGAAAGAAGTTTATATCCCAAATCCGTACCCAGGAGATCATCGCATGCCCTGATAAGCTTTTTAGCCCTTTCACTATTAGCAACACCCGCAATTAGAGCCCATGCCTGTGATTCGATAAAAATTTTCCCTTGTTCATTAGTACTTGTTCCAATAGGATTACCATTATCATCAAAACACCGTATGTACCAATTACCATCCCATGCAGTTTTATTAATTGCATCTTTTATACATTTGCAACGCTCAAGATAATCTCTTTTTTTACTATCATTATTCAAATATTCGGCAAGATCGGCCATTTGATATAAAGCCTCGGCATATGCTTCGCTAAGCCATACACTTTCTCCCTTTCCACGTTTACCAACAGCAGTAAGGGAATCATTCCAGTCGCCAAACTTGATAAGGCATAATCCATGTGAACCTTTATGATTCTCAAGGAAATCCAAAGCCTGATCTATATGTGAAAGTACAGTTGCATCGCCTCTATCGTAATATGGTATAATTTCTTCTAGGAAGCCTGTATCCCCGGTTTCCTTTATATAAGATATAAGTGTGAACACAAGCCAGAGTGAGCTATCGGAATAGGCCTTTTTATCAATTGGATTCCAGCCGCGTAATGCTAATCCGCTATTATATTGATGCTTAAAAGCTTCTACAAGTATTTCTTTAGTTCTCTGTGGCTTAAATGAGGATACCCCCATCCCATGCTGAACAATATCACGGTAACCGTTCCAACCCCATCGGCACCAGGTGGCACCAAATAATGCTTGGTGTTTGCCCCAGTAGTTAAACATTCTATTAAAGTGTTCATCAGGAGTTTTTACCATGTTTTTTGTTGTTCTATTTTTTCTTTCCTCGATAATTTCACAAAAGTATTTTTCATAGTTACCAAAATACTTATTTCTAAAAAAGCCTATATTCTTCTCTTCATTTACAACACCTAGGATCAAGGATATTTCTTTGCTCTCTCCTCCATTTAATTGCAGGTTAAATTGTGCAGCCCCGATAGTGGCATCCGCCGAACCTGGAGTATTTGTACATTGTCCTCTTATAACTGCCTCCGGCTCTCCTAAAGTGTTGTACATACCCACAAAAGCATCTCGCGTGCCATCATATGCAACAATAGGTTCATCAGCAGTTAAAAATCCCGTAAGATAATCATGTGGCCTTAAATGTGGGTGCTTTTCCGCTACGACGGCATTAAACTGTTTGCTAAACCAAGAAGATCTAAAAATCATATCCCCATAACTGTCAAAACCCCATTTAAATCTAAACTGGAATTGGTTATAAATAAAAATCGAAAGATTTTTTCTTATTCCAGTGTTATTTATTATACTAAGAGTCCAGAGTTCTACCGGATCTTTGCCTTTTGGAACGAATATCCTGAATTCTGATATAATACCTTTTACCCTGGTTTTTATTATTGTATACCCCAGGCCGTGTTTGCATTCGTATTCTTCATATTTCTTTCTGACAGGTTCCCAGTTGACATTCCAAAAATCGCCCGTATCGTTATCACGGATATAAATTAACCTGCTCATGAGATTATCTCTTCCATAAAGGTCAAAATCGCAAATCCTGCCATTACCCGTAAGCAACTGGACAGCTTCATATTTATCTACCTGGTAATCACAATATCCTACGCCGGTTTGCTGGACATAGGAAAAGATAGAATCATTCCAAAGAAAGTTGTCAAAAGCCCGTGGAGTAGCAGGATTAGTTATGATAAATTCAGTGCCTTCCATATTAAAATTTCCATATAAGCTCATCATTCCATTTATCACCTTTGCATCAAAAGAATAAAATATGTAATAAAATAGTTGAATGTCATTTAAACATGTTTTATTTCTCATTGATTCCGGTCTCATTGATTCCGGAAATAATTATTTTGCGGGTTGCCTGGCACACTGCTGTCTTTTCTTTCAACACAATACGATACATAACTTCGCCCCAGTTGCGTTTTAATCGGCTTTCTTCCAGCGGTATTTTTTCGATATGCACAACAAGATGCTCATTATTATAATGAATTACCGCCCTTTTACCTTCCTCATATTCTAAATCTATCACTCCTAATGGTGATAAACCCGGTTTACATGGAGTCATAAGGTTAAACCGTATATCATCCGTAGGTTCATAAAGTTTATAATCATCTACTATTTCAACTGAAGCTTCATACCCCCGCTTCAAAGTGCATTTCCTGATCCACGATGCTATTCCTGCTTCCTTGGGATAAGCACCGGAAATATCCATCATTAACTCGGCACATGGATCGGAGATATGGTACTCCACATTCTTTGCGCAAAACTGTTTACCATTTTCCTGTAAAATTCCACGAATCGTAGGACAGTTATGATACTGGGACTGTAAATACCATAATTCATATCGCTGTGGGCTAAAAGTTTTTGCTGTATACTCTTCTGTTCCAAGATCGATTAAAAGCGGCTTTCCATCAATATATACAATAAAATTTCCGACATCATTATGACTATGTGATTCTGCATTATGTCCACCCTTCGCCGCTAAAAAGAAGCCTTCCTTACTCCCTTCTTTTTCTCGTGCTGTCATTACCTGTGTATACCAAAACCAGGCATCACGCACATAAGGAGCTTTTGATGCATTTTTCTTCATTTCCCGTTCTTTAAACAAACCAAGCAGATATTCATACATTCCGAACCAAGCAAAAATATTAGGTCCGCTTGGTGTAGAAATCGCTCCGAGTTGAATTAAATTTACATCTTTTATAGAAATCCCATAACTGTAAGCTGCGGCATTAAGCTTAACAATGGCATCTCCGTCTGCAAAATCAACGAAATAATCTCCGTCAATATGTACCTTGTAAATATACTTACCGATTTCCTGTACAATCTGTTCCGAATATATGTCTATAATCCCTGATGAAGCTTTAAAAAGCAACTCAAGGCATGTATGCAATCCTCCCCCTGCAGCTCCCCAGTACATTGGGCCTTCATCGCAACACCCATCCGGCGGATATTTGCTAAGATAAATGTCAAGACTTCTCATAACTTTGCGAATCCCTGCAATACATGTTTCCACATTCATTTTCAATAGCAATAAACACATTAGCACATTTTTATTGCACCAAGGATTCCAGTTATTTATACGGGGCGTTTCAACAAATCCCATCCACCAATAGTCATCACGTGTTAGATAAGGAACAATCAACCTATCATGTATTTCTTTTTCAATCCGCTTGCAAATGCGAGAGCTGACCTTATCCAGCTGCTCTTTTAACAAATAATAAGTCCACGCAAGTAACGCTCCCGTTTCAGAACAGCTCAAATCTACTTTATGGTCGGAAGATGACGGAATTACCTCGTTTTGCAGCATGGTATCAAAAGGTGTTATCCAGGATGTCTCTTCACAAATACAGAATATTCCATTAATTATCTGTCTCAAGAATCTTCCTTCACCTTCAAGGCATTCGGCAATCACAAAAACACCAAGTACGCTTCTACGTTCATAAAAAAGATTTAAATATGGCAGATTCTCTCCTGTCTGCTTAAAATGAAGATATTTGTCTACAGTAATTGTAGGCCATGTAAAATCCTTATATTTTTCAGCAACAGATATCCATTCTCGCTTCGCTTCCGGTGTGATGGCACTCCATGCCTCACGCTCCGAAGCTTTTGGGAAAGGATGAAAATTGTCTGGGGGAAGTATTATTTTCTTAAGTTCCAAATCTCCAAATTTATTCATTAACATAAGTGTATATCTCCTTCACAGGATTATTCGGGTTTGAAACTGGGTTTTTGCTTACAACACGCTGAATTATTTAATTATCAATTTATATTAATTATTATAACTATCAACTGTCTTTTTGTCAAGTTTTTTATATTTATTTTTATATGTTTTTTCTTTACTAATTAATGTTAATTTTATTGCTAAAATTCAATCAATAGTACAATCTACTA
>JABUEW010000051.1 GCA_013314855.1 Bacillota bacterium
TCCGAATCGTTTATGAAATATTTTCCAGCTTTTAAAGCTAAATATTTGTTCAGTAGGTTGGCAAGTTTGTCTATGTTGTTCTCCGGATCTTTTTTTACGTAGTTAACCAGAAAAACACTTAAGTTTCTATATGTTAGATCTGCCAAAAACTCTTTATCCATATCAATCCGACCTCCTATGTTATAATTTGTTTTTCATAAGATTAAATATGTTCGGACGTCCGTTTTAATGACTCATAAAAATAAGAGTCCTATTTTTACAAGGTCGCTGACAACCCCCTGTGCATCTTTTCTGGCAACTTCGCCTTTGTTAACAAGCTCATCTACTATTTTTTCAATTTTTTCTCTTGAGTATGCAAATAGTCCCAACCCCATATTTAATGACTTTTCTAACAGGTTTGACATGAATGACATCTCCTTTCATATTTTTACTCAAACACTAATTCGATTGTCTTTAAGGCTTCAGGTAGTTTTTTTTCTTGAGGGTCTAAAATAACCTGTATGGCAGTCCCAAACATCGCTCCAAAAAGCATCCTAGCTATGGATTTGGGGGAATAGCCCTTTAAATTCATTTTTTCGGGAATATTATTCAGGACATGACTTTCGATTAAATTTGCTAAATCTTCAAACAGGTTGCAGAGCAGTTTACTAAATGAAACGGACCATAGCGCCATACTGGTAAAGTCATACAACAGTCTGAAAAGCTTAGGGTTATCTTCTAGTATTTTCTGAAAATACGTGATAAGTGATGATATTTTTTCTTTAGCATTGGTACCTTTTTTTAAACAATTTTCTACTTCCTGCAGGTACTTTTGCATCATCATTTTTATTACCTCTGTAAACAATCCCTCCTTATTTTTATAGTAATAGTTAAGCTGGCTTAGAACAACCCCTGCTTTATCGGCAATATCACGCAAAGATACATTCGCATAACCTTTTGATGAAATACACTCAAATGCAGCAATTAATATTTTTTTGGATTGGTTCATTTTTTCCATCTCGTTGTTCATGGCATTACTCCTTATTTGTTAATTCGGACATCCGACCAATTTAATTCTATTATAATACTCTCCCTTTACTTTGTCAATTTGTAATTTCATTTTTCATTTTTTATGAATATTCTGTGATAATATCATGTTGAATTGTTAAATTCTGTTAAATATTGGCTTTATTGAATAAACCACTTGATAAAAATGTCGATATATGACAAAATGGATAAAAGAATAAAGAATATAAAATTATTGCGTTATATAAAATTTGGCACAATACAAAGGAAGAGGATACAACTTGAGATACGTCATTCATATTTTAAAACAAACAGGTTTGCTTATAAGAAAAAATTACGTAATCATTCTGTCTTTTTTTCTACCGGCAATTATCCTGGAGATGGCTTATATAACATGCGGCATATATCCATTTGGGAAATGGGATTTGCTTATTATAGATCTTTATCATCAATATGCCCCTTTTATATCGGATTTGCAGGAAAGGTTCAGGTCATTGTCGGGCCTGTTATATTCATGGTCAGGCGGTCTTGGTACTAATTACCTGCCGTTATATGCCTATTACCTGGCTAGTCCTCTTAATCTAATTATAGTCTTGTTTCCAAAAGAATATCTGACTGAAGCCATACTTGTCTTAACACTATTGAAGATTAGCCTGGCCGGAGCCTGTTTTGCTATTTACCTTAAGAGTGTCCACAATGAACAAAGTTTAGTTACAGTAGCTTTTTCGTTGCTTTATGCCCTTTCCGGTTATGTTTTGGTGTTTTCCTGGAATATAATGTGGATGGATGCAATTTATCTCTTACCTTTGATTATGCTGGGACTTGTAAGATTGGTCCGCGATTACGGCGGCCTTTTCTATTGCATTACCCTGGCTGTTGCGCTCTTTTCGAATTTTTACATGGCATTTTTTATATGTTTATTTACCTTGCTTTATTATCCGGTCTGCCTTTTTCAATATAACAGCATTGAAAAGCCGGCCTTATTAATTAAAAAAACAGCAAAGTTTGTAGGGTTTTCACTGCTATCCGCCGGACTCTCGGCTGTAATTCTTGTGCCCACATTCTTTGCCCTGAAAACGACCTCTGCGGCAGATGATGCTTTCCCAAGGACTATTACGCACTATTTTGATTTGTTCGATTATATAACCAGGCATTTTACCGCTGCTACTCCTTCCATCCGCGAAGGGATGCCAAACCTTTATTGCGGAATCATTGTTCTAATTCTTATACCAATTTATTTCTTATGCAAAAGCATACGGTTGAAGGAAAAGCTGTTGAATATGGCACTACTTGCTTTATTGATTGTGAGCTTCAATATTAATATTTTGAGTTTTATTTGGCATGGTTTCCATTACCCCAACCAGGTTCCATATCGGTTTTCCTTTGTTTACATTTTCCTGGTCTTATCCATGTGCTATAATGCTTTTAAAAAACTGAATGAATTTACCGGCAAACAGATAGGCGCTATCTGCATGTCGGTCCTGGGCCTTGTTATTATTTCACAAAAGTTTGATGATTTGTCACTTGAACATGCCACGTTATATTTCAGCATAATTTCCGTTATTTTATATGCTGTTGCCTTTACCTTTGATAAATCATATAAAATGCAGCATTCGCATTCGCTTAAGAGTTTGTTTCTTTTTCTGGTTATAACTGCCGAAGTAACGTCAAGCACAATTATTACCACCATAAAAATTGATTCAATTGAAGGTTATTCAATCCGTGACGGGTACTCAAGTGGTAAGGAAGTCGTACAAATTCGTGAATGGATTTCCGGTATTGCAAAAAAAGATAGTGATTTCTATCGTATAGAAATCTTTCCACCTAAAACGGCCAATGACCCATACCTATATAATTATCGTGGACTTTCAATCTTTTCTTCCACTATACCTACAAAACCTGTCAAAATGTTTCAGAACCTTGGTTATCACAGCAACGGCATCAATAGTTATGAGTACGAGGGGTCCACAGCGATACTGGATTCTCTATTCGGTATTAAGTACCTTGTTTACCGCTCCATAAACATTGAAGAGGGCTTATACCAACAGATTGTAGCTACCGATGAAATAACTGTTTTTAAAAATCCATATGCTTTACCATTAGGCTTTCAAGCTCCCAATGAACTAAAATATTTCCACAGTACCTGGTCAAATCCGTTTGATGCCCAGAACGCTCTTGTAGGATATATCTGCGGTATTAAGGATATTCTTGTTCCCATAGACCAGGAACAGGGGACTCACGATAATCTGATTTTCAGCAGTCCAGGCACAAAATATTACAGCTTTAAGCGCACCAACAAAGAAAAGAGTTCTACCGCAAGAATTCGGTTTACAGTCAAAAAGGATCAACAGGTTTACCTTTACTTCAAAGCGCCATACAATATGAAAGGCAGCGGATTTGTGAAGGTCAATGACCAAAAAATAGAATTCAACCCAAAGCATTCTTCAATTATTAACCTTGGATTTTGCAAATCCGGCATTTCCCTTGAATTGCAATTGTTCTTTGATGAGTCTGCTCCAGAATCGGGCACTTTTGAAATATATGCCTGCGGTTTGAATCAGCAGGCATTCGAAAATGCAATATCACTTATTCGGGAAAAATCAATGACTGTTGAAAGATTTACAGATACCCGAATCCTTGGCCACATAGAAACAACAAATGACGGACTAATGGTTATGACCATACCATACGACAAAGGCTGGCATATCAAGGTCGATAACCGGGAAGTTAAAACACAAGCTGTAGACGATTGTCTGCTGGCTTTTGAATTGGCGGCGGGCTCACATAAGATTGAGTTGTGGTTTGTTCCGGAAAAGTTTTTCATTGGCCTTATGACTACACTAGCTTCCATTTTGATACTTATCTTGCTTTTTATTAAAAAGGGTGGCGTTATAAGCTTTATGAATAATAAAAAGAACATGGGTAAATATATGATGCGAAGCTAATATATAATAAAAATGGGGGTTAACTAGAAGTGGACAGGTCATTAATTACAGTTGTTATTCCGGTATACAACGAAGAAAACCAGATTTGTGAAAATATTAATGTTATTAGGAACTACCTGTCTAAAACAGGCATGGATTTTGAAATCCTAGTGGTTGACGACGGTTCAACAGACGGTACATGGCTTAAGCTAAAAATGCTTACTGAAAATTTCCCAGGAATTAAGGCGTTGAGGCTAAGCAGGAATTTTGGCAAAGAAGCGGCTCTTTGTGCAGGATTGGAAGCTGCAGGGGGAGATGCATGTATAGTAATGGATTCCGACCTTCAGCATCCGCCCGAATTGATTCCTGAAATGGTCCGCCTTTGGAAAGAGGAAGGGTATGAAGTAGTGGAAGGAGTTAAAACTTCACGCGGAAAAGAAAGTCCGGTTAATAAAGTCGGAGCTAATTTGTTTTACTATATATTAAGCAAGCTTTCAGGGTTCGACATAAACCAGGCTTCGGATTTCAAGCTGCTGGACAAAAGAGTTGTCCAGGCATGGCGAGGCATGAATGAAAGAAACACCTTTTTCAGGGGAATGTCGGTATGGGTCGGGTTTAATCGGGTAAGTATTCCTTTTAACATAAAAAGCAGAACAAAAGGAGCGTCGAAGTGGTCCCTGTTCAAGTTATTCAAGCTTGCAATAAATGCCATAACCTCCTTTTCATCACTTCCGCTTCATATAGTTACTTTTATGGGGTTGGTTTTTCTTGCGGGTTCGTTGATACTTGGAATCCAGACTATGTACATGAAGCTCAAGGGTATGGCTTATAGCGGCTTCACAACAGTCATTCTGCTGCTTTTGATTATTGGGAGCACCTTGATGATAAGCCTGGGAATTATCGGGACTTACATCGCCAAAATATATGAAGAAGTTAAACGAAGACCCAGGTACATTGTGGCGGAAAAGATTGAAAGCAGAAAGGAGCTATTTATTAAGTAACATAAAGTGTTCATAATATAAAGCAATGAGCAGGGGGAGTAGCTCTTAGCATACATTTCAAAGAGCCGCCATTGGTGTGAATGCGGTATGAAAGCTAAGCGCGAATGGGCCTGTGAGCACAGTCTGAACAGGAGATGACCTTTCATATGCACCTCTAGCAGCCGACTTTTTAAAGAACCAGGGCTCCCCCCATGCATCTCATATTTGAACACAGCGGTAAAACTACCTTTTTAAAAGTTACACTCCAGATTATATATCGTACTTATATCAGCTCTATCTAAACACCTAATCTAGGTACATCAAGCCATATATTGCCCCTCATTGCTGCTTCATGAGCAATAATTCCGGGAACAGTCATATCCATGGCCTTAACCACATCAATAGGTGGAGTTGTATCTTTTTCTATTGACTCAATAAAGTCTCTTACAATGTAATATTCAGATGTACCATGGCCTCCCAATAAAGCTTCTTTGGGAGCGTCGGGATCCGATGAAGAACAAACCATAGGCTTTGCAGCTTCATCTTCACCTTCAAAATAAGTGTAACCTTCATTATCATAATTTTCAAGACCATTTTCAATAAATCCCTTAGTGCCATACAATTCATAGTGGCACAATGCGGGCCGTCTTGGAAGCACAGAGCTTCTTAATACTTTAATAATAGCCCCCTTGCTAGTTTCAAATAAGGCAATCTGTACATCAATAGCTCCCGCCCCTACATTTGGAATAATACTTACATCCTTCCCCATACATGTGCACCTTACAATATAATCATCCATCAAATATAATATAGGTCCAAGGCTATGGGAGCAATAATGTATGGGTGCTCTTTGAGCTCTCCATTTTATTTCTTTGGTAGTAGAATCCAAAACCAGGTTCCGAATTTCATGTACATATTCTGCTTCTGCATAAATGATTTTACCTATCTTGCCTGCATCAATTATCTCTTTCCATTGTCTTACAAAATGCATATAATTGCAATTTTCAGCAAGCATATATTTCATTTTAGAGTTTTTTGCTGCATCAACAATTTGCTCACAACCTTCAATTGTATTGGCTGCCGTAACTTCAGATAATACGTGTTTATTATTATTTAATGCTTTTACAACCTGCTCTGCATGGTAGGGTATGGGAGATCCAATAACAGCTATATCAAAATCTGCATTTATAAAATCATCATATTTTATAAATAGTTGCCTATCCTCCAATTCAAAATCCTTGCCACCTGCTTCAAGGCTCTCTTCATTTGTGTCGCATAATGCTACCACTTCAGTTTTTGGATTATTTGCAAAGATGTGACCATATGCCGTACCTCTTCCTATTCCAACAAGACCTACTTTAAATTTAGTCATTCATATCCCTCTCTTTAAATTTTACTATTTATCTCCATATTTCTTTATTTTTCATACTTGAATATTTAAATCCAAGTATTAATTTATTTATTGCTTAAATTAATTTTACTACAAATACAAATATTTAGCAATATGATATCTATTAAATGGGCGCATTTATTTTTATGAAGAAAATGCGCCCCTATTAAATTAGAAGTGAAATGTGAAAAGTAAGAGGTAAAGGGTAATTATATGGAGCATTTTTTTATACCTACTCCTCATATACTTTATGGACACCGTCTATATTGCAGAAGTCGAGCACAATATCCTCCAAACTGAACGTATGGGGGGGCTTAATCAGGAATTTAACAAGAATGCTGTCCTTTTTTTCCCCATTATAATATTCAATATTTTTTATGAGCACGTCGTACCTTGAAAATACGTCAGTTAATCTATAAATAATTTCAGGTATATTTGCAGCCTCTATAATTATATTTCTATACTGTTTTTTTACGGCAATTTGTTTTTCCATTTTTTTTAATAGCATTAAGGTAATATATATGAGTATTGTAGAAATTACTGCTCCTTCATAAAACCCTATCCCTGCAGCCAGACCCACACAGGAAACAGCCCATAAACTTGCAGCAGTAGTCAACCCTTTCACATTAAATCCTTCGCGGACTATTGTTCCCGCACCCAGGAAACCTATACCGCTTATAACCTGGGCGCCAAGCCTTGCAGGGTCCAAATTTGTCTTTCCTGAAAATACCTTGAAAACATACTCTGATGTTACCATTACAAGGGCTGCACCAACACATACAAGGATATGGGTCCTAAACCCTGCAGGCCTGTTCCCATGCTCCCTCTCATAACCGATAATACCTCCGAGGACACAAGCTAAAACCAGCCTTGCAACAATTTCTATATAATACTGCATGTATAAATCTCTCCACTCCTTCTCGCTTCGTTAATATTATTCTTAACGTTAATTTTTATTGTTAATATTAATAGTACCTTTATTTACTGTCTTTATTTACTATCTTTATTTTTCACTATCTATTATAAACATAGATTACTTCTGTATTCTTTTCTTTCCATTCACTGTAATTCCTTATCATTTTAAGGTTTATGTTTAACACTTCCCATATTTCGGGGCTTTCATCACTTCTTCTCCAAGCAGCAGTGCCGGCAAGCTTATATTTATGGACCAGGGAGGATTTAAGATTTATAGAATTTTCATCTTCCATCCATATCTTATATGTCTTCCCGTCTTTTTTAAATTCAGCATAGAATTGGCCGCTGGCCTCATCCCATCTAACTTCGGCATTGTTTTCATTTACCATTTTTTTTGCACTCTCCATAGATAAAACCTGGGGATTTGTTACTTTTTTATTGCCATTTTCAGTTGTCTCTTCCACCCATAGGCGTGTATAAAATGGAAGGCCAAGTAAAAGCTTTTCTTTTGGCACCATATCCAAAACTTTTATAAGGTTCTTTTCCACCCAGGTAATTTGAGCAACAGACCCTGCTACCGGACTGGTTGTCCAGTGCTGGTCATATGTCATTAACATAACATAATCCACAATTTCTCCCAATGCTTTCCTGTCATAGCATTTCGACCAGGTATCACTTCCATCGGGAATAGTCACATCAATTGATACAACCAAATCCTGTTCCTTAAGTAGCGGTGTTAGCTCCCTGACAAACTGGGTTAAAGCATCTTTATCTTCCTTGTAAATATTTTCAAAATCAATATTTATTCCGTCCAGCTTGTATAATGAAGCATATATAAGCAATTGGCGTATGGCATTATCCCGCGCATCAGTATTATTTAAAAACCTGCTTGTAGCCTTAATATCCTGAAAGTCATTGCTAAAAAGGGCCCACACTTTGTAACCGTTATTGTGAGCCCATTCTACATAAGTTGCATCTGCCCTGTTAATAAGTTCTCCCTGGTCATTCTTTAGAGTGAACCATGTAGGAGATATTACATCAAGTCCCTCGATCTTTCCTATCTTATCCAGATCGGGTCTCCGACCATACATCATCTCCCATACAAGGTTTATTTTTCCGTTTTCCGGCTTCCACACCTCTTCCTTTTTTTCTTCTTCCGGTGGAATTAGGTTTACTGTGACCCACTTTACTACAACATGTTTTTTTTCGATATAGCCTATCGCTCCGCTGTTTGTCCTTACTTTATACCATTTTTCATATTCCTCAAATACTCTTAAAACATTTTCTTCCCCGTTGTTTCCCACGTCGAACCTTTGTATGATTGGATATTTCCTTGAAGGCCCTTTTCTAACGACAGCCTCTTTAACTATAGGCTCTGCAGTTTGTACCATCCTGTTCCTATAATCTATAATAATAACATTATTTTCTTTCAGGTAGTCCACATCTATGTTATAAAAGTCACTTAAAAACTCAATCGGTATAAATATCGCACCATCCTCTTCAATGGCAGGTATATTAAGATTAACAGGCTTATTATTAACCATTGCTTCCAATTCATTTGTTTTCATTCTTATTAACCTGTCCTTTGTAGTTATTGTAACTTTTTTTAAATTATCATCCCAGTGAATATACGGATCAATATATTCTTTTACTACATCAAAAGGTAAAAGTATTTCATCATCTATTATCTTTGGCGGGTTCTTTGAGAGGACAACATCCCCACCCACAACCAGGTTCAGTCCTTCAGTTTCAAAAGCTGCAGTCATGCTGTCATTGGGCATGAAGAAAAAGTAGTACGTAGCATAGGCAGCTCCTCCTGCGGCACTTATTAAAAAAAATACAAACAAAGCAATTAGAATAGCCTTCTTCATTTATTGACCCCCACGGCAATATTATCAGTAACTTGCATTTGCGTTCTTATATTTTTACTGTCTTGCATTTACATTTCAACTTTTCTTGGTATAAAAGTCTTGAATGTTTTCAACATTCTTTCATCAGGTTCAAATAAAACGACGGTTTTTTCTCCTTTATACACAAGGGTTAAAAAATATACATCCTCTGAATCAATAGAGCTTACTGCCTCGATCCTTTTATTCACATTACTTATACGCCTGTCATTATATCCGCCTTTTAACTTTGCAACAATGTCGAAGTCCTTGCAATTTGCACTAAAAATTCTTTTTCTCCTTTTTTGGGCAATTATCATGTCAATATCCAGATCGCCGTTTGTAACAATATACTCATATTCAATATTTCTTGCAATTACAAATTGGTACATAAAATATACAATTGCAGCAGCAATTATTAGAAAAAACGGTCTTAGAAAAGCTACCAGCTGTAAAGCAAAGAACAACACCAGCCCCGCTAATATTACTCCTACCATTATTAAGTAGTCTTTAGCTGTTTTTTTTCTCACAACAATTTTTTCTATAAAACTATCCATTAAAACCCTCCTATAGCTTAAATTACTAAATATAGATACCTAGCCTGGATAGGCACCATTCATTTTCTCTTCTTGAAATAAATTTTACCATAGATGCATGGGATTAACAACACAAAAAATCATCTAGGGCGCATTTTCTTCAAAATTTGAAAATGCGCCCATCATCTAAACATTGATTAGCCGGAAGGCACTTCCTGCTCTTCCGGCTAACCGTACATATACCATCCTTTTTTATTTTCTCGAATATAAGTTTAGTCAACTATCCATTATCTACTTCTAACTTCTCACCTCTAACCCCTATATCAATACATCCCGCCTCCTGGAGGCATTCCAGCTCCTGCAGGCATTGGAGGTTCTTTTTCAGGTATCTCGGCAACAAGGCTTTCTGTTGTGAGTATCATAGCTGCTATTGATGCAGCATTCTGCAAAGCAGTCCTTGTAACTTTTGCCGGGTCTACTATGCCGGCCTCTATCATGTCTACATATTTCTCACCTAATACATCATATCCGACGCCCTTCTCACTGTTCCTTATCTTTTCAACTACAATAGAGCCTTCCAGACCTGCATTACTTACTATTTGCCTTACAGGTTCTTCAAGGGCCTTCATTATAATCTGCACACCTGTCTTTTGATCTCCTTCTACTGATTCAAGAAGTTTCTCAACTTTTGGTATAATATTGAGATAAGCAACGCCTCCACCAGGTACTATACCTTCTTCTACAGCAGCTTTTGTTGCTGCAAGGGCATCTTCAATCCTCAATTTCTTTTCTTTCATTTCGGTTTCAGTTGCTGCCCCAACGTGGATAACTGCAACTCCGCCCGATAGCTTTGCAAGCCTTTCCTGTAGTTTTTCCCTATCAAAATCCGAAGTGGTCTCTTCAATCTGTGCCTTAATTGAAGCTATTCTCTTTTTGATTTCACTTGGTTTTCCGGCACCATCAACAATAATTGTATTTTCTTTATCAACCTTAACCTGCCTTGCCCGACCAAGCTGGCTGATTTTTGCATCCTTAAGTTCTAAACCAAGCTCCTCGCTGATAACTTCTCCACCGGTAAGTATTGCAATATCCTGAAGCATGGCTTTCCTTCTATCACCGTATCCTGGTGCTTTTACAGCAACACAAGTGAAAGTACCTCTTAATTTGTTGACAACCAGGGTAGCAAGAGCTTCACCTTCAACATCTTCAGCAATAATAACCAGTTTTCTCCCCTGTTGGACTATTTTCTCAAGAATAGGTAACATATCTTGAACATTGCTTATCTTTTTATCCGTAATAAGTATATATGGATCATCCAATACCGCTTCCATTTTTTCCGTATCAGTAATCATATAAGGTGAAACATAACCTCTATCAAACTGCATGCCTTCAACTATTTCAAGATTTGTACCCATTGTCTTTGATTCTTCTACGGTAATTACACCGTCATTTGTAACCTTTTCCATAGCATCTGCTATAAGGTTACCGATTACCTCATCGTTTGCCGAAATGGAAGCCACCCTTGCTATATCTTCTTTACCTTTAATTTTACGGCTTATCTCTTTTATGCCTTCCACCGCAGAATCAACGGCTTTGGCAATACCTTTCTTTAATACCATGGGATTTGCACCTGCTGCAACATTCTTCAACCCTTCCCTTACTATTGCCTGCGCAAGCAGGGTAGCCGTCGTTGTGCCGTCACCGGCGACATCATTTGTTTTTGTTGCAACTTCTTTAACAAGCTGCGCTCCCATGTTTTCGAATATATCATCAACCTCTATCTCTTTTGCAATGGTAACACCATCATTAATAACTGCAGGTGAACCAAACTTCTTTTCCAGAACAACATTTCTTCCTTTTGGCCCAAGTGTAATTTTAACAGTGTCGGCCAGTTGGTTGACGCCTCTTTCCAAAGCACGCCTGGCCTCTTCTCCGAACTTAATGTCTTTTGCCATAATTTTAATCCTCCTCAATAATTAAAGTTTTTCTATTCAACTATAGCAAGAATATCGCTTTGTCTTAGAATTGTATATTCTTCATTGTCTACTTTTACATCCGTACCTGAATACTTACTTATAATAACTTTATCTCCTACTTTTACTTCCATCTTTACTTCCTTGCCGTCTACCATCCCGCCAGGCCCTACGGAAATTATTTCAGCTATTTGTGGTTTTTCTTTAGCCGATCCGGGCAATACTATTCCGCTTTTTGTAGTCTCTTCCGCTTCAACTTTTTTAATCACTACTCTGTCACCTAAAGGTTTTATGTTCATAATATTACCTCCTGTTTCTAAATTATTGTTTAAAGTTTATTAGCACTCACATTAATTGAGTGCTAATTACAGTATTAATAATAATATATTATCCATTTTTAAATCAAATATGTGTTTTTGGCAAAATATAAGGTTATTTGCAAAATTTACACCGATTACTAATTAATTCCCATGTTTTCACCGTTTTACGCTATTTATCTTCTGCCTTTTAACTCTCTGTAAATATCATCAAGTTTTAACCCTTGTTCCACCATAAGTACAAGGGTATGGTACACAAGATCCGATATTTCATACTTTAACTCTTGCAAGGATTTGTTTTTGGCAGCTATAATAACTTCAGAAGCTTCCTCTCCCACCTTCTTAAGTATTTTGTCAAGCCCTTTCTCAAAAAGATAATTAGTATATGAACCTTCTTTGGGATGGACTTTTCTATCGGTAATCACGTGGTAAAGCTCCTCTAGTATTTCAGCTCCATTCTCATCTTGCTTTCCATTTCCCTTTGTAGATATCTTTCCATCTACCCCGTTAATTTCTTCTTCCACCGTTTTCATTTTTAGAAGAGCTCTATAAAAACAGGAGTTATAGCCTGTGTGACAGGCAACACCCTGCTGGCATACCTTTAATAATAAGGTATCTCCATCACAATCAACATCAATACTCTTAATATATTGATAGTGGCCTGAGGTTTCGCCCTTTTGCCATAATTTATTTCTGCTCCTGCTCCAGTAATGAGCTGTTCCCGTATGTAATGATTTCTCTAGGCTTTCCCTGTTCATATATGCCAGCATGAGAACTTCATTAGTTCTATAATCCTGTACAATAACAGGAATAAGCCCCTTATCGTCAAATTTCAATTCATCTAAAAATTGTCTATTTATTGTTAACTCATTATCCATTGTAATTACCTCAATATTTTCCCTTAATTTTCAATTTCCAACGCCTGTTTTAAATCTATATCTCCTGTATATAATGCCTTTCCGATTATTACTCCCGATACTCCTATATTCTTGAGTTTCTTAATATCTTCCAAACTGCTGACCCCGCCTGAAGCAATAACCTCCATATTCACTGCTTTTACCATCTCCTCAACAGCGTTAAAATTTGGGCCGGACAGCATACCATCCCTCGAAATATCCGTATAAATAATTGCACGTGCTCCCAGGCTCTCCATCTTTTTTACAAAGTCCACTGCAGTAAATTCGCTCGTTTTAGCCCATCCTTCTATAGCTACAACTCCGCCCTTTGCATCAATACCAATTACAATATTATCACTAAATATTTCTAAAGCCTCCTTTACGAATCCCGGATTTCTTACAGCAGAAGTGCCCAGAATTACCCTTTCAACACCTTTGCTTAAAAATGTTCCTATTGCATCCATCGTCCTTATTCCACCGCCCAATTGTACGGGTATGCCCGCTTTTTCCGTTATTTCAAAAATCACGGAAGTATTTTGAGGCTCTCCTGTCCTGGCACCGTCAAGGTCTATGATATGCAAATACCTGGCGCCCATTTTTTCCCACTTCAAAGCTATTTCAACAGGGTCATCCGAGTAAACGGTTTCTCTGCTGAATTGGCCCTGTACCAACCGCACACACCTTCCGCCCAAAATATCTATAGCCGGATAAATTACCATTTCCACCACTCCCAATATTATCTTATTTCACGTCAATTTTCATTGCTTATTTGACACTACCCAATCCTGCTTATTTGATACTACCCAGTCTTACCGGACTCTTATGATATATTATGATATGAGCGATTTGCCGGTTATTCTTTCATAGGCTTCCAGATATTTTGTTGACGTATTTTTTACAACATAATCAGGTAATTCAGGAGCCGGTGGTTTCTTATCCCAATCAATAGATTCAAGGTATTCCCTTAAATACTGCTTGTCAAAACTCTTTTGAGGCCTTCCCGGCTTATAATCATTCATGTCCCAGAATCTGGATGAATCCGGTGTAAACATTTCGTCAATTACCGCAAGTTCTCCATCAATAAAACCAAATTCAAGCTTGGTATCCGCAAGAATAATCCCCCTACTTTCAGCATATTCGCTTGCTTTATTATAAAGAACTATACTAATATCACGAAGCCTGGTTGCCAATTCCATTCCAATTTTATCGGCAAGCTCTTCAAAGGTTATACTTTCATCATGGCCTTCTTCTGCTTTTGTTGTAGGAGTAAATATAGGTTCAGGAAGCTTTTCACATTGTTTTAAACCGTAAGGAAGCTTTATACCGCTTATCGCACCGGTTTTTATATATTCTTTTAGTCCTGAGCCCTCAAGA
Source organism: Bacillota bacterium (assembly GCA_013314855.1). Classification (NCBI taxonomy): domain Bacteria; kingdom Bacillati; phylum Bacillota; species Bacillota bacterium. The sequence continues at coordinate 14,197 of JABUEW010000051.1, forward strand.
TATCCCCTTACTATGCACTCTGCCGATATCATTTCTGCTTTTTTAACCAGCATGGACCTCCCCCCGAGCTCATCCCTGAACCTGGACAGCTCCCCCGGGAACTCATCCACATTGGTTGTTATCATATGGTTTCCAATTACATCCTTGGTATAATTAAACCAGAATTCGGATATACTGTTTAAAACTTTCCCCTTGTTGGGTATAAGACTGGGAAAAACCACATCAAAGGCAGAAATCCTGTCAGTTGCAATAATCAGCAACCTGTCCCCGAAATCATACACATCCCTTACCTTGCCTTTTTTAAATAGAGGAAGATTTAAAAAGTCCGTATTGTTTATTAACTTGTTCATTAGTTACACCTCCGTAAAATTATGTTAACTATAATTAGCTATTATTACTGTTAATTTCCGTTATTACCTATTACTATCCGCTTACCATACGTTCTTAACTGTCATAACCCAGCAAACCGCTTATAGTATTCCCTTGGTAGACATTACTCCTGTTATTCTTTCATCGGTTTTTACAGCATCATCAAGCGCCCTGCCAAAAGCTTTAAAAATAGCTTCAGCCTTATGATGGTCATTTTTCCCATATAATACCTTTATGTGCAATGTCATGCTTGAATTAAAGACGACAGCCCTGAAAAATTCTTCAATAAGCTGAGTATCCATATCTCCTATCCGTGGAGAGCTGAAATGTGCATCAAAAACAAGAAAGGGTCTCCCGCTCAAATCAATAGAAACCATAACCAAAGTCTCGTCCATAGGTACAAAGGATGTGCCGTACCTTCTTATTGACTTTTTTTCACCAAGTGCATCCTTTAAAGCCTGTCCCAGGACAATACCGATATCTTCAATGATATGGTGGCCGTCCACTTCCAGGTCACCGGACGCTTCCACATAAAGGTTAACAAAACCATGCTTTGCTAACAGATTAAGCATGTGGTCAAAAAATCCTATTCCCGTATTAATTTTGCTTTTGCCCTCACCATCAATTACCAGGCTCAAAGAAATATCCGTTTCATTTGTTTTTCTTTTAACATCAGCTTTTCTCTCCATTCTACACCTCTCCAATAATTTTTATTATATCAAAAGATATTCACAGAATTCCATATCCATATTAAAAATATCCTTATTATATTATAGGGTTAGACAATCTTATTCTCGTTAAGGCTCATTCCCTGGTAAGGCGCATTTCCCGGACAGACTCATTCCCTATTTCCTTTTGGGACAAAATCTTTTCAACAACATCAAGGAATATATCCATATCTTCTTCTGAACCTATGCTTACCCTTAAATAATTGCTAATTCGTGGCTTGTTGAAATGGCGGACCAGGACCCCATTTTCTCTTAATTTTTGGAACAAGGCTAAGGCTCCTACTTCAGGATGGCTGATAAAAATGAAATTGGCTTTTGAGTCAATAACTTTAAACCCCATTGATTTTAAAGAAAGGGATACTTTGTCTCTCGTCGCCATTATCCTTTTTCTTGTTTCCTGGAAATAGTCTTCGTCTTTAAAAGCCTCCTCGGCCCCTGCAAGAGCAAGCCTGTCTACTGTATATGAATTAAATGAATTTTTAACCCTATTAAGCCCTTGTATCAAGTCTTCATGGCCAAGGGCAAAGCCCAGCCTTAAGCCAGCCAGTGACCTGGATTTTGAAAGGGTCTGTATAATCAATAAATTTGGGAAATTATCAATAAATCCTGCTGCAGATTCTCCTCCAAAATCTATGTAAGCTTCATCGATTATTACTACACTATCCGGGTTTTTGTCTACTATACTCCTAATTAAGCTTAATGGTAGGTACTTCCCCGTAGGGGCATTTGGATTTGGAATTATTATACCGCCGTTTCTTTCAAAAAATCTACCAACAGGAATAGAAAACTCTTCATCCAATTCCACAGTCTCGTAATCAATATTAAATATTGACGAATACACGGGATAAAAACTGTAAGTAATATCCGGGAAAAGTATAGGATTCTTGGGGTTAAAAAAAGCCATGAAGGAAAATGCCAAGAGCTCATCCGAACCGTTTCCTACAAAAACCTGTCCTTTTCGGAGGTTAAAATAGTCCGCTATGGTTTCCCTTAAAGAATCGCACTCAGGATCCGGATACAATCTAATGTCACTGTTACAGGCCTTCCTCATTGCCTCCAGTACCCTGGGAGAAGGTGGATAAGGGCTTTCATTAGTATTTAGTTTAATATATTTTTTGTCCTTCGGCTGTTCTCCCGGGACATAAGGTTCAAGCTTCCTTACTGTTTCACTCCAGTATTTGCTCATATACCTAAAGCCTCCTCTCAAACCTGACCTTTATTGCATTGGCATGGGCTGTTAACCCCTCTGCCCGGGCAAATCCTATTATGTCATCTTTTACCTCGTGCAAAGCCCTTCTTGAATATGAAATAATACTTGACTTTTTCATAAAATCCCCTACATTCAAAGGAGAAAAAAACCTGGTCGTCCCTCCTGTGGGAAGTACATGGCTGGGCCCGGCGCAATAATCTCCCACGGGTTCTGAAGAGTATTGGCCTAAAAATATCGCTCCCGCATTTCTAATGGAGCTTAACACACTGAAGGGTTCTTCCACACATAGTTCAAGATGTTCAGGCGCTATCCTGTTTGCAAGTTCAATTGCCTTTTCAATATTCTCTACTATTATTATTGCACCATATTCAGATAGAGCCTTTTTAATTATATCCTTTCTGTCAAGGTACGAATATTGCCTTTCAATTGCTTCCTGTACTTTCTCTGCCAGATCCCGCGATGTAGTTAAGAGAATAGCAGAGGCTAATGTGTCGTGCTCTGCTTGGGACAATAAATCTGCAGCAATAAATTCAGGATTTGCCGTATCATCAGCCACAACAGCAATTTCACTGGGACCTGCAAACATATCTATATCACAATATCCGTATACTAATTTTTTAGCAGTAACCACGTAGATATTTCCCGGGCCTATAATCTTATCTACTTTAGGTACGGATTCAGTCCCAAAAGCAAAGGCAGCAATAGCCTGGGCACCACCCATTTTGTAGATGCTGTCTGCCCCCGCTTCCTTGGCAGCAACAAGTATTGCAGGATTAACTTTCCCATCCTTCCCTGGGGGTGTTGCCATAAACACCTTATCTACTCCGGCTACCTTTGCAGGCACTATATTCATAAGCACTGAAGAAATCAAGGGTGCTGTACCACCCGGGACATATACCCCGACTGTTTCCAGCGGCTTTATAATTTGTCCCAGGATAATCCCGTCTTTTTCAGCTTGAACCCATGAATTTTCCTTCTGTTTCAGATGGAAATCCTCAATGTTTTTCTTTGCCCTCCTGATAATTTCCAGCAGTTCCCGGCCTACCAACCCGTAAGCTTCGTCTACCTCACATTCTTTGACCTTTATGGTTTCTTTTGCGAGCTCTACACCGTCAAACTTTTTAGTATACTCAAAAATCGCCCTGTCTCCGCCTTGTTTCACATTTTTAATTATTTCCGTTACCCTTTGAATTATATCTTCCTTTTCCAGTATGTTTCTTTTAATAAATCTTTCTATAAACTGCTCTTCTTGCGGTTCTCCCGCTTCAATAACCTTTATCATCGTCATTATCCTTCTCCATCCTTTTCAATCATTCTTTTCAACTCATCAATTATCCACTTTATTTTTTCACTCTTCATCTTCATACTCACCCTGTTGACCACCAACCTTGCACTTATATCTGCTATGGTATCCAGAACAACAAGGTTATTTTCTTTTAGAGTTCTACCACTTTCAACCAGATCTACAATTAACTCGGCCAGCCCAACCAGGGGAGCCAATTCTACAGAACCGTTAAGTTTGATAACTTCAATTGTTTCTTTTCTTTTATGCTCAAAATATTCCCGTGCAATTTTAGGATACTTGGTTGCAACTCTTTTATTATTCAGTTTATCCAGTTTTCCCTGAAGGTGGGCAGGTCCCGCCAATACCATTCTACAAGCTCCAAACTTTAAATTAAGTATTTCGTAAAGATTCCTTCCTTCTTCGAGTAGTGTATCTCTTCCCACTATACCCAGATCTGCAGTCCCATACTCAACATATGTAGGTACATCGCCGGGCTTTACAAGAAAAAATCTTATCATATTTTTCTCGTCGGTAAATATCAATTTCCTCGAAGAATCCTTCATTTCAGAACAATTAATACCCATAGCCTCAAATAATTCTATAGATGCATCGGCAAGCCGTCCCTTGGCCAAAGCTATGTTTAAATATTCCATACGCCCACCCCAATCTTATTATCTTATTTTTCAATATCAATATCCATATCCATATTTACGTCTACAGTAAAACTTATGTTTATCTCCTTATATTATTAAGGGCTTTGGAGCAATTCTCCGACAGATACCTTCAAAACTTCCCCTGTTTCAAAATTATATACTTCAACATTTTCGTTGTCCAACACATGGATAATTCCGCCAATTCCTTTAGCTTGGGCATAAGTACAAGCTTTGTCGATCCCTGCCATATTAATATCCATTTCTATAACAAGCCCCTGTTTTCTTAACTCCTCACAAATACCGAAGGCTGTCTTTCGCCCTTCCCGTCTGTAGCACACCAGGCTGTCCACAGCAGGCTTTTCAACATAAACCTTTTGCCTTTCAAGGGCGCTCATTACCAGGTTTATACCGATAGAAAAACCTGTAGCAGGACACCTTTCCCCAAACTTCTCCACAAGATTGTCATACCGTCCTCCACTTAACACAGGAAACCCTACTCCATGGGTAAAGCCTCTAAATATAACGCCGGTATAATAATTTAAGCCTTGTACCATTCCAAGGTCAACAGAGACATACTCCTTCAACCCACAGTCTTCCAAAATCTCCAGTATACGTCGCAAGTAATCCAGAGCATACAGAGTATGTTGTCCTGAAACTGTCTTCTCCACTCTATCAATAACTTCAACAGTACCAAAAAGCCGCGGAAGGTCTAAAACCAGTTCCTTTAGATTCGGAGAAATATTACACCTGTTAACTATTTCTTCCATTCCAATAAAATCCTTACGGTCAATTAATTGCCTCATTTGATCTACATAATGCATCGGAAGTCCGGTTTCTTCCATCAATCCCTTGAAAAAATCCACCTGTCCTATATCCACCTGGAAATTTTTTAGGCCCGTTGCTTTCAGGGCACTTATTGCCGTAACAATTACTTCGGCATCAGATTCAGGTGTCTTAAGTCCCAGTAATTCGACACCTGCCTGGGTAAATTCCTTCTGCCTTCCACCACCCGATTCATTATACCTGAAGGTGTTTCCAATATACGAAAATCTTAAAGGGTATTCCGAATCTTTATATTTGGTTGCAGCAACCCTTGCAACGGGAATGGTAAGGTCAGGCCTTAACACAAGTATCCTTCCCTGCTGGTCGAAAAACTTGAACATAGCCTCCTGGGGAATTGAATCTTCATCTATTGAAAATGTGTCATAAAACTCAAGCGTAGGTGTTTCAATTTCAAAATAACCGCACTTTCTGAAAACTTCCCTGATATTATCTTCAATATTCCGCTTAATATAACAATCTTCAAATAATATATCCTGTACCCCATCAGGCGTATAAATCTTCCACTTAGTCAACAACAACACCCCATTTTCCATTATGCATGTTTCACTTTACTGCTTTATTGTGATAAAGTTATAAATTGGTGAATTGTTTATATTATAAGGTAGGATATATGTGTTGTCAATAATAATGTTTAGTTGTTTAATTGTTAAACAAAGTTAAAACTCCATCAAATTAAGGCCGATTTCCTCACTGAACCTTCGCCCTACCGAGCCTTTAATAATATATAGTGTTAATTCACATGTTGCACTGACATATGCCTCGTTCAAATGTCCTCCGAAAGTCTTAAAACTGGAGTCGGCAAGGTTAATATGGAGATGCAGATAAGGTTCACCATCCATCATTGTTACAGTACCTGATAAGGATACTATTTCAAAGTCCCCCGTTAATTCTGTAGAGTTATACTTTTTTATCCCGGTCTCAAAGAGCCCTATTCTTGCCCTATTAACCGCTCCAATAGCGTTAACCTTCCCGAGGCATATTTTCTCTTTAACGCATATTTCCCTGATGGATGCTACAATCTCTTCTCCTTTATCAATACGGGCAACCAACACATCATTAAAAACTCTATATTCCATGAACAGTCCTCCCATTTACTTTAATTGTGTAATTTGCGTTATTTCAGTCATTAATTTTATTTTACCACACTTTTACTTAACTTAACAACGCCTGCACTAAAGTGCAGGGGTTATACTTTCGACTAAAAGTCGACTAAAGTAAATGTAGGCGTTGTGCAAACCTGCCACTTTAGTGGCGGTAGGTAGCAATTTACAAAAGGTGCATTTACCACTGAGCTGTAATATAATGTGGTATAATATTGTTATAGACAACGTATGAAATATAATAAAATTCGAAAGGTGGTTATCAATGAATTATAAGGCAGTGATTTTTGACCTTGACGGTACTTTACTGGACTCTATAGAGGACTTGGCTGACTCAATGAATGCAGTATTGAAAAGTGCAGGTTTTCCTGTACACGATGTTGAAAGCTACAAGTATTACGTGGGAGACGGTATGGAAAAACTTGTTTTCAGGGCTTTACCGGAAGTATACAGGGATAACGAAACAGTAAAACAATTTTCGGAAAAAATGCAGGAAGAGTATGCAAAAAGGTGGAATAAAAAAACCCGTCCCTATGATGGCATACCTGAGCTTTTAGACATACTTGCGGGGAAAAACATACATATGGCGGTTTTGTCAAACAAACCAGATAATTTTACCAAATTAATCGTAAAAGAATTGCTGCCTAATTGGAATTTCAGGGTAGTATGCGGTGACCGCAATGGCATTCCAAAAAAGCCCGATCCAAAAGGAGCATTAGAAATTGCCGGCGCTTTAGGCCTTCAACCCAAAAATGTTCTTTACCTGGGAGATACCGGTACAGACATGCAAACTGCCAATAATGCCGGTATGTTTGCCGTTGGCGCACTATGGGGGTTTAGGAAAAGAGAGGAGCTTGTCATAAATGGTGCAAAGGCACTCATTGATAATCCCCTTGATCTTCTCCACTTAATTTGACCTATTACAGTTAAGCTTATTATACGGTTAAGCTTACTATATTTATGCTTGTTATGCCTGTTTATTTATCGTGGCCGCTTATTTTTTCCAGGTTTGCATATGCAGCCATAAGCCTCTTCATTCCAACACCATTAAACACAATTTCAAGCTTATAATCATCTTTGTCTTTTTCAATGGAAGTAATAATACCCTTGCCGAACTTCTTATGTATTACCTTATCACCTACTTTAAAATCCACATTGCCGGCATTGCCTTTATTGCTTGTGTTAAATTCCCATTTTTTACTCGCATTGTTTTTCCAATTTTTCCCTAATTTATAGTTTCCTGTATTTTTCTCATCCGAATATCCATCACTATTATATCCCCGATAGCTTTTATCATACTTATTCCTATAATATCCAAATTTATTCTTATAGTATCCACCCTCATATTCATCAAAGTATTCACGACCATACTCATTGTCGCTCTCATCATCCTCATTTTTCCGGTAAAAACCTTCCAATAACTTCTCCGGAATCTCTTCTATAAACCTGGAAACCATATTATTCGTAGTTTTACCAAATAATGTCCTGCTATTGGTATAAGTCATATAAAGCTTTTCCTTTGCCCTGGTTATTCCCACATAGCACAGTCTACGTTCTTCTTCCAGTTCGCTTTTATTATATAAAGAACGGTATCCCGGGAAAACCTGTTCTTCCATTCCTGCCATAAATACTATGGGAAACTCAAGTCCTTTCGCACTGTGGAAAGTCATTAAAACCACGTTATTCTTCTCTTCATCCAGGTTATCTATATCTGCAACCAGAGATATATGTGCTAAAAATGCATCAAGCCCTTTGTCTTCGTTCTTGTTTTCAAATTCAAGGGCTGCGGAAATTAATTCTTTAATGTTTTCAATCCTGGACTGGGCCTCAGCTGTATTCTCGTTTTGAAGTTCCTCCAGTATTCCGGACTTTTCTATAACCTCATCAATCAATTGAGATACTGTTATAGTTTCCTTCCTGTTTCTCAAATCAACTATCAAATCCCTGAATTCTTCAAGCCTCGGTACCACCCTTTGAAGTTCAATATACTTATGTGCAGAATTTATTGCTTCAAATATGCTGCATCCTTCACGGTCTGCAATGGTATCCAGTTTTTCAACGGTAGCATTGCCTATTCCCCGTTTCGGCACATTAATTATTCTCTTTAAGCTATAGTTATCATAAAGGTTTTGTATAAGCCGTAAATAAGCAAGCACATCCTTTATTTCCTTCCTGTCATAGAACCTTAATCCGCCAAAAATACGGTAAGGTATTCCTTCCCTTATAAACATTTCTTCAAGTACACGGGATTGGGCATTCATCCTGTACAGAACTGCAAAATCCTTGTAATTCTTTTTCTCAAATCTTACACTTTTATTAATCTCACTTGCAATAAAATAAGCTTCATCATGCTCATCCTGTCCTTGGTAGCACTGTATTTTACATCCTTTATTATTATCAGTCCACAACACCTTATGTTTTCTTCCCTTGTTATTCCTAATAACACTATTGGCAGCATCCAGTATAATCTTTGTAGAACGGTAGTTTTGCTCAAGTTTTACTACTTTTGCATCTTTAAACTCTTTTTCGAAATCCAGGATATTTCTAATATTTGCACCGCGGAACCCATAGATGGACTGGTCATCGTCGCCTACAACACACAGGTTACGATGCAAATGGGCTAAAAAGCTTACCAGTTTGTACTGGGCAGTGTTTGTATCCTGGTATTCGTCTACATGTATATATTTAAACCTTCTTTGGTAATAGGCTAATACAGGCGGATTCTCCTGAAACAGTTTGACGGTATATACAATAATATCGTCAAAGTCCAGAGCATTGTTTTGTTTCAGCTTTTTCTGATATAGCTTGTATACTTTGGCAATTGTGCTCATCCGAAAATCGCCTTCATATGTCCTAGCAAACTCGTCAGGCTCCAGCATTTCATCTTTTGCGCGCCCTATGGAGCTCAACATTGCCACAGGTGTATAGGTCTTTTCATCAAGGTTTAATTCTTTAAGGCAATCTCTAATCACTACTTGCTGGTCGGAAGTGTCGAATATTATAAAGTTCCTGTCAAATCCTATTTTTTCAATATCTCTTCTAAGAATTCTTACACAGGCTGAGTGGAATGTGCTTATCCACATGTTCTCGCTTACTTCTCCAACAAGGGCATCAACCCTCCCTTTCATTTCCCCTGCAGCCTTATTTGTAAATGTAATTGCAAGTATGTTTTCAGGTTGTACACCTTTTTCTTTTATCAGGTATGCAATTCTATAGGTAATAACCCTGGTTTTTCCGCTTCCTGCACCTGCCAGTATTAGCAAAGGTCCCTCTGTGTGTAGGACAGCTTCTCTTTGTTCTTTATTTAGTGCTTTTAGTAAATCCGTATTCATATTTTCCTTATCCTTTAAAATTCCACATGCTTGGTATTAAAATATGTTCAGGTATATTCTCAAACATATTTAATATCTCTTGCCTGGTTTTTTCACTGATCTTAGGTCCATTGAACAGCCTGGCATTTTCCTCCACCTGTTCCGGCGTTTCTGCCCCAATAACCAGGCTGGTGACTCCTTCCATATCACGTATATATGAAAGTGCCAGTTGCGCTATGCTCATCCCTTCTCTTTCAGCTAAACTATTAAGTATAACAAGGTATTTCCCCGCATCCGCGATGTTTCCTTTTAGGTCATCAGGTTTAAGGAAAAAAAGTCCTTGCAGGAAGATACTCCTTACAAAAACAACTATATTTGCATCCTGTAATCTTTTTAGGATACCGCTTTTTACAAACCTGCCGTCAAAAATATTCATAGGCAATTGAATAGCTTCATATACATCATATTTAAGCATCTCCCTGGCTTCCTCACATTTATATACGGATACTCCAGCCATTTCAATAATCCCTTCATTCTTAAGCCTTTTCATTACTTCGGAAAGTACCCTACCGTATTTATAAATTTCTCCAGGGTCGTGAACTAAGTATATTGGGATTTTATTAATTTTCAGATTATTAAGAGATGTTTCAACACGTTCCCGTACCCTCTTTTCAACTTCAATTTCAGGAGCATCCTTTTCCATACCAACCTTAAATTTTGTTGTTATAACCGGTCCCTTTAGAGGAAATTTTTCTTCTGTGAAGAATGTGCCTAAAACCCTTTCCGACTCCCCATAATGCAAAGATGTATCAAAAGAGTTTATTCCTGTACCTACAGCAGTTTTCAGTATATTGAAACTCTTGAACAAATCAGGCTTACCGCTTTTATTTGCTATACCGTATTCCATGCCAAGTTGGACAGTACCTAGTGTATATTTTGAAATACTGAGACCCCTAATTTTTATATATTCCATTATTCTTCTCCTTTAAAATACAGACTAATATTCAGGTTCAATAAGCCCATAATTTCCATCTTTCCTCTTGTAAACTACATTTGTTTCTTCAGTTTCAGCATTTGTAAAAACAAAAAACTGATGACCCAGCAAATTCATTTGTAAAATTGCTTCTTCCACAGTCATGGGTTTTATAGCAAACTTTTTGGTCCTTACAACCTTGAATTCCTGTTCTTCTTCCTCGTCTTGTTTATTTGTTTGGTCAAAATATTCAGTCTTGATTGCCCCATCATAAAGCTTTTTCTTTAGCCTGGTTTTGTATCTTCTTATTTGTCCCTCAAGTATATCAATAACCATGTCTATAGTACCATACATGTCATCACTGGACTCTTCCGCCCTTAGCACTACACCATTAAAAGGAATTGTAACTTCTACTATATGCCTGTTTTTTTCGATACTCATGGTAACATAGACATCAGTATCAGGATTAAAAAACTTTTCCAACTTGCCCAACTTTTTAATAGCTCTATTCCTTAGTGCTTCCGTAATTTCAATATTCTTACCGCTAACAATAAATTTCATAATTCTTACAACTCCTTTCGTTTTCCCTTTTTTAAGTATTCTTACCAACATTTTATACTGTCAAACCGCATTTTGTAAATTGGTTCCAACGGTGGACAAGTATACTTATTTATTTTTACCATATAATTATTTATTTGACAAGAAAGAAAATATTCCTTCAAAATTAATTCACAATTATAAAATAATCTATCCCCAGTCAACTCACAAAACAAACGTTTTGTGCATATAAATCTTGTGGATAATGTGTATAAAACTGTGAATAACTCTTATTTGCTACTTTTTTCTGTGGATAAGTTTGTTGATGTAAAAAGCCGGATTTCTTATCCGGCTTTTTAATAACCTCTAAGGCTCATAGCAGCTGTTCTTGAATAGAAGCAGTACAATAGGCTAATTCCCATCTATAATAACCTCATTTCTTTCGTCCAAATCAACCAACCCGTTGGCCTTTACCATACTATTGGATAATGTGTATAAAACATCTTTTATATAGAGAATCCTGTTAATGTTTTTGTCACTCTCATACCAACCCCTGCCGGCTCTCAGATACTCGTCATTCGATAAATGGGTTATTCTGCCTTTCAAAGTAAAGCCCTTCGTAAGGTCCACATTATATACATATGCCCCCTGGAAGGAAAATTGTCCGTATTCAGGGAATCCACCATCATTAAATTTATTTTTCCCTTTTACTTCCATTACTGTTACGGGAAAAGCCATTAACCCTTTTTCTTTCGAAAACAGCAGGGCTTTATGGTTTCTTAAAATTTCAGATTCGGTACCCCTGTCTCCTATGGTTTCTGAAAACTTCTGTATAGGATTTGAAACATCAGTTACATCAAACAGGGCAATTTTCATTCCAAGGTAATATGCCTGCCCTTTCACTTCCACCGTATCCTTACCGAACCCAATAATATGGTTTTCGTCATATGGATGCAGATAATCACTGTAGCCTGGTATTTTTAAGGCACCAAGTATTTTTGGCGATCTCGGGTCTTTTAGGTCAATAACAAAGAGGGGGTCCACTGTCCTGAAGGTAACCATATATGCCCTATCTCCCATAAACCTTACCGAATATATTTGTTCCCCAGGTGCAATGTCTTCAATCTTTCCGGTTATATCAAGCATTTCGTCCAATACATAAATATTATTCTTTGATGTAAATTCATCATTTCTCCAGATTTGGCCACTGGTGGTTGCAATTCTAAAGTATTTGCCATTTTCGTCCATGGAAAATTGATTCAAAATCCTGCCCGGCACTTCACCTTTGCTTTGGTAAATAACATTGCCTTTATCCATGGCGAACTTATACACTAAAGTGTTCTCTTCATTTATTATTCGTATTATTTGTGGTTTTCTCGGGACTACAATACCCACTTTATTATCGGAATCTACTGCAGCAGGACCCTCAACAGCAGTATTGACAGAGCTGCCGGCAGCACTGCTTTCCACTACACTCTCTTCCTTAACTTCAACTTCAGCTTCTTCACTAACATCAATTTGCCTATAGTTGGTTATTGCCACATATAAGTTTTCCAGGGATACGTATATATTCTGCCCTGACCCTAAATACACGGATATGTTTGCTCCTTTATCAACATTCTCAATATCGATGCCGGCAATAATCATATAGTTGGGCTGTATGCTCCCCGGGAAGTAACAGATTGACTTATAGTCTATATCAATATATTCCTCTTTTACTGATGTATCCCTGTAAAAAGGTACTGGTTTAAAGCCCTCATCTACCGCCATATCCTTATTCATAATGCGGTAATAATCAATATACTTATTTGCCACAATATAAAGATAAGGTCCTATTTCCCTTGAAGATACATAATAGCCCTCAAGATCAACTTCTTTAAGTTTTTTAATATTAGATTTATCGGTAATATCATATATCACAGCTTTTACAGTCTCATAGGAATAATACGTTGGAGGATATATTTTTACTTCGGCCCGTATATCTCCACTGCTCCGTTCCTTACTTTGTTCCTCGATACCAGTCTGCTTTTTAGGCAAAATGTATTCAATATAAGAATTACCTATAACCACCAGCTTATCCCCTTGTTTATCACTATGTATATATATTTCCGTAGGGTTAAAATTCATTTCGCTAAATCTAATAATACTCTCCACTTTCATTTCTTCAGCAGGGTATGCTTTAACAATGACTATTCGCTGCCGGTTCACCTGGTATATATATTCCCCGTCGGTCTTTACCACGTCAGCCTCATCAACACCTTGGACCTGAATGTTGGTACCGGAATAGTCACTGTTGGCTATCTTTGAATTCAAAGCTTCAGCAGTTTTAGCTTCCGAAATTACATTTTGGCTATTAACTCCTCCATCTACATTTTGACTGGGAGCCTCAGTAGTTGCCTTTTGTCTGGTAACATCGACAGCAGTAGTTTCATCAACCTCAGCAGCTACTGCTACGTCTTCACTCTTGCTGATAAAAGCCCTTTGTCCTTCAACCTCACTCAAGAGTTCCACCAGTTTTTCATAAGACCCTACCACCGGTAGCTGCCATACATTAGAAATCAAGGTATCAATTAAATCCTTATCCTCTAAAAAGTCTAAAGTATTTTCCTTATCACTTATAACAATCAGGTCACCCTTTTTGACAGCTTTTTTCCCAAGGGTTTCCAAAAAGCCGTCTAAAGGTACAAAAGTCCTTCCTCCTATTGCTTCTACAGGAGCAACAAGTTTATGCTGTATATTATCTGAAATTATAACATCACTGCCCTGCTTAAGTTTCAGAATCCTGTCATCCAAAGAGATGCTTACTGTAAAAGTTTTTCCGTCCCAACCCACACTTCCGCCAAAACTTTCTGCAATAAACCTTACGGGAGCAAATATAACGTTATTTTTTACTACAGGTACAATATCTGGGTTTGATGCATCAATCTTTGTTTTATTTCCATTTACATAGGCCATAGGGCTTCCCACATATAAAATTACCGTATTTTTAAGCCTTTCATCAGTATCGCGGGAAGAATAAGCCCCCGAAGTCTTGTTGAGAGATAAAAATGTGAAAGCTGTAAAGGTGGCTACCACCACAATAAAAATTGTTAATATTTTAATTGTTCTACTCATAATCCTTTCCTCCTTTCCATCCTATATTTTTGACGGAAAGTTGGTTAAAAAGTTCCCATTCCTGTTTAATTATTTCTTTTAATTATTTTTTCTATTTATTCTTATTTATTTCTTAATACTTATTTTTAAAATTACCCTCCATTAAAATAACGGGTATTACAAGAGGTGGAAATATTCAACTACCCGCCACTTAAAGTGGCAGGTTTGCACAACACCCACATTTACTTTAATCGACTTTTAGTCGAAAGTATAACCCCTGCACTTTAGTACAGGCGTCGTTAAAACCATTGTAATATATTATCCACAGGGTAATATGAACCCTGTAATTAAATAAAGCCCTGGAATTGATTATATTAATTA
>JABUEW010000052.1 GCA_013314855.1 Bacillota bacterium
TGTTAATCCGACGAGGGATAAGCAAATCAACTGTATGAGCAAAATAATTACATTGATGTGCTATTAAATTTTATTCAAATTATTTTGCGAGTTTGATTTGCCCCGAAGTGAATTTACAGGCTCTAGAGGCCTGGAGCACCGTTTCTGGAATATAATGGGTCATGAGAAGAAAATGCGCCCAGAAATAAAAACCTTTAAACAAATATTGCTAATTAATAGAATTGGTGCTAAACTAGTTAATGTATTAATATGTTATGCCAGTTGTATTCAAGAACTCTCGTTACGAGCCTTAAGAATTAGGAAGTGAATTATTTGACAATAAGACATGTGAATAAGAATGTTGGCATAGTATCCCTTGGTTGCCCTAAAAATCTGGTTGACAGCGAGGTTATGTTGGGACTTTTGAAAGAGAAGGGTTACGGAATTGTCGGCAAACAAGAAGAAGCCGATATAATTATTGTTAATACCTGCGGTTTTATTGACGAAGCTAAACAGGAATCGATAAATACCATATTGGATTTGGTAAGCATGAAAAACCTTCGCTGTGAGCTTATAATAGTTGCAGGTTGCCTGGCGGAAAGATACAATGTCCGGATAATTGAAGAGATTCCTGAAGTTGATGGTATTATCGGTACCGGATACTATGATAAAATTTGTGAAGTTATAGAAAAGGCTTATAAAGGTGACAAACCGGTCCTGTACAGCCAACCGGGATTTTGTAAATATATAGGGAAAAAAAGAGTAATATCAACTCCTAAAGGATATGCATTCCTCAAAATTGCTGACGGTTGTGATAATTGCTGTACTTATTGTGTAATACCTTCATTAAGAGGCAAATATAGAAGCAGAAATTTTGAGGATATATTGGACGAAGCAAATTATTTGGTCCAATGCGGAGCCCGGGAAATTATTTTGGTGGCTCAGGATACAACCGGATATGGTAAAGACATTTACAACGAGAGGAAATTGGCCGACCTTTTAAAGGAACTTGGCAAAATTGATAGTCTTGAATGGATAAGAATCCTTTATTGTTATCCTGATGAAATAGATGATAGGCTTATTGAAGAAATCGCAGAAAACCCCAAAGTATGCAAATATCTTGACATACCGATACAACACGCCAGCGATAAGATATTAAAAAGGATGGGCCGTAGAGGAAGCATTGCAGATATAAAATGCCTTATAAATAAAATAAGAAGCAGAATACCGGGTATTGTTATAAGGACATCCCTTATAGTAGGATTCCCCGGAGAAGACGAAGAAGATTTCAATGTCCTATTGTCCTCAGTTAAAGAATTAAGGTTTGAAAAACTGGGTGTTTTTATTTATTCGAAGGAAGAAGGTACTCCTGCTGCAAAACTTAAGGGCGCAGTTAAAAAAGCTATAAAGAAGAAAAGGTATGAAAACATAATGTCCTTACAGAAAGAAATAGTAAACGAAATAAACAAAGGGAGGCTTAATAAAATATATACCGTATTGGTTGAAGGTGTAGCTGACGACGGTATATTTTATTATGGTAGAAGCTACTCAGAAGCACCCAACATTGACGGGCTGATATACTTTACCAGTACTTATCCCCTTGAGATGGGCAGTTTTGTTAATATAAGAATTCTAAATACAGAAGATTATGATTTAATAGGAGTTGTAGAAAATGAATTTACCCAATAAAATTACTTTATCAAGAATATTAATTGTCCCTATTTTTATGATATTTGTTGTACCATTTCCCGATTGGGTAATAAACAATAGCGTTTTAAGAGCAATTGCCCCACAGTTGATGGCTCTTAATAACTTTATTATGAAATTTGGGCACTATATTGCTGCAATTATATTTATAGTAGCTTCAAGTACCGACGGCATTGACGGCTACATAGCAAGAAAAAACAAGCAGATAACCAAGTTTGGCATATTTTTGGATCCTGTTGCCGACAAGCTTCTTGTTACAGCCGCACTGGTTGCCCTGGTGCAAAGAGGCAGTATTTCAAGCTGGACTGCTATTATAATTATTGGAAGAGAATTGTTAGTAATGGGCTTAAGGCTTGTTGCTGCAGGAGAAGGGACAGTTATTTCAGCAAGCAAACTGGGAAAAGCAAAAACTTTAGTACAGATTATTGCCATTTCTGCTACTTTACTTCAAAATTTCCCCATAAGCTACTTTACCCAATTTAGGCTTGACAGGTATACAATGTTTCTGGCAGTAATTATTACTATTTATTCCGGTTATGATTACCTTGTGAAAAATATTAAGTTTATTCAAAATGATGAATAATTAATATAATATTTATATATTTTTTATTAAAGAGAATTAAAGGAAATTGTTGCATTAAAATTAGATTTATAATATACTGTTAATATTAGAAATTAGTAGCTGGTAATAATTTTATGCGAGGTGGGTTATTTAATGGGCAAATCAACTCTGTTAAAAAAGGAAAGGCAGGTTATTCTTTTAGATAAAATTAACTCTGACCCTTTTTTAACAGATGAAGAGTTAGCAGAAATATTTTCCGTTAGTGTGCCTACTATACGCCTTGACAGACTGGAACTAGGGATTCCTGAGCTTAGAGAACGTATAAAAAATGTTGCTGAAAAAAATCATAGAAAAGTGAAATCTTTAGGCAGTAAGGAAATTGTAGGAGAATTAATTGAATTGAATTTAGGGAAAAATGGTATTTCCATTCTTGAGACAAACCAGAACATGGCATTTGAAAAAACAAAAATAGTAAGGGGGCATTTTATTTATTCTCTTGCCGAATCTCTTGCAATTGCAGTTATTGATGCCGATGTAGCTCTTGTTGGGGTAGCAAACATAAAATATAAAATTCCTGTTTATGCAGGAAGTAAGCTGATAGCTAAAGCTGAAGTCCGCCAGGTAAGAGGTAATAATTATATTGTATGGGTAAAAATAATGCAGAAACAGGCGGAGGTATTTAGAGGAAAATTTATACTGGTATCCCTTGAAAAAATATAGTTTGATTATTAAAATGATTATATTAATAAATATTCTGTTAAAAGGGAATATTTAAATTTTACAGGATTATATATTTGTTAGGGAGTGAATGTTTTGATTATACTTGTTGATGCAATGGGTGGCGACAATGCGCCTGATGATATTGTAGAAGGTTGTATAAAAGCTATAAAAGAGGAAAATGGCTTTAAAGTCTTACTTATAGGGGATAGCAGCAAGATTGGAAAAATTTTGGAAAAAAGTAAATTTAATAGCTCCAGGATTGATATTGTTCATGCCAGTGAGGTTATTACAAATGAAGATGTACCAACAAAAGCAATTAAACTTAAGAAAGATTCTTCAATGGTTGCGGGGTTAAGTCTTCTTAAGGAGAATAAAGCCGATGTATTCATTTCTGCAGGAAATACGGGTGCTTTGATGACCGGCGCAACCCTTATACTGGGACGTTTAGAGGGTATAGACAGGCCGGCCCTGGCCCCGGTAATTCCTACAAAAAAAGGTGGAGCACTGCTGATAGATGCAGGGTTTAATACGGTGTGCAAACCGGTAAACTATCTCCAGTTTGGTATCATAGGTACAATCTATATGCGTGAAATTTTCAATATTAAAAATCCTACAGTAGGTTTAATAAATGTAGGTTCAGAAGAGAGAAAAGGAAACGAAACGATAAAACAGGCATTTAACATGCTTTCAAATTCAAATCTTAATTTTGTCGGAAACATTGAAGGACGGGAAATACCTGAAGGTAAAATTAATGTTGCAGTGTGTGATGGTTTTGTAGGAAATGTGTTGTTAAAGTTCCTGGAAGGCGTAGGATCATTTATTTTTGACGGTTTAAGAGACGTTTATTCTAAGAATATAATTTCGAAACTTGCATCTATTCTTGTAAAAGGAGAACTAAGAAAATTTAAAAAACGTTTAGATTATGAAGAATACGGAGGAGTGCCTGTCTTAGGGATAAATGGGACTGTCTTTAAATGCCATGGCAGTTCCAATGCAAAATCAATAAAAAATGCAGTAATACGGGCGTATAATTTTGCAAAAAGCTCTATTATGGAACAAATCAAAAGGGAAATTTGTTGTATGGAGGTAAGAAATGTCGGGACATGAATGGAAAGCAGCCGGAATCCTTGGAACGGGGAAAAGTATTCCTGAAAAAGTATTAACCAATTTTGATTTGGAAAAAATGGTTGATACTTCAGACGAATGGATAACCAAAAGGACAGGCATCTCTGAAAGACGTATTCTGGATAAGGATAAGCCTTTGCACCAACTGGGAATAGAAGCTTCAAAAGAGGCTCTGGAAGATTCAGGCATTAAACCTGAAGAACTGGATCTGATAATAGTAGCCACAGATACACCGGATTATTTATCCCCTTCCATGTCATGCCTTATTCAAAGGGGTATATCCGCTATTAATGCAGCAGCTTTTGATTTAAATGCTGCATGCACAGGTTTTGTTTATAGTTTGGCTGTTGCAGATCAGTTTATTCGTACAGGTTATTACAAATATATACTTATTGTATGTTGTGAAGGTCTATCTCGAGTGGTTGATTGGAAAGACAGAAGCACATGTGTCCTTTTCGGTGATGCATCGGGAGCAGTGGTTGTTGGCCCTACCGATAAGGGTTCTGGAATACTCAATACATACATAGGTGCCGATGGAAATCTCGGACATAATATCACAATTCCATGTTGTTATATAAGTGAGGAGGATGCTGCAAAAAGACCCAGGGAAAACAAGATGACAATCTGGATGGACGGCAGTGAGGTTTTCAAATTTGCTGTTAGAATTATGGCTCAAGCAACAGAAAAAGTTGTTGAAGATTCAGGACTTTCAATAAACGACATAAAATTGATTATTCCACATCAAGCTAATATAAGGATAATCGACGGAGCATTAAAACGTCTCGGAATAGCTGAAGACAAAATATATGCCAATGTCCATAAATATGGAAATACCTCTTCCGCCTCAATACCGGTCGCGTTAAATGAAGCAGTCAGGGAAGGCAGGATATCCAGAGGAGACAATATAGTTTTAGTAGGCTTCGGCGGAGGACTTACATGGGCATCTGCTCTGATAAAATGGGTAAAATAAGGAGGTTATAATTAAAATGGGAAAAATTGCATTTATATTTCCAGGCCAGGGAGCTCAATACATTGGAATGGGTAAGGATATTGCCATGGAATATAAGAAATCCGATGCAGTTTTTGATGAAGCTTCACAAGCACTGGGTTTTGACATAAAAAAAATGATATTTGAAGGTGATGAAGAAGCTCTGAAAATTACCGAAAATACTCAACCTGCTATATTAACCACAAGTATCGCCTGCATGCAACCGTTGCTTGAAGAAGGCATTAAACCTGATGTTGCCGCAGGTTTAAGCATAGGAGAATATGCTGCACATGTTACGGCAGGTACTTTTTCATTTAAGGATGCTGCACGTATAGTAAGAAAAAGAGGAAAATACATGCAGGAAGCAGTACCGGTCGGTGTTGGCACTATGGCTGCCGTAATCGGCCTTGAGAATAATATTGTGGCTGAATGTTGTATTGAGGCTTCAAAAGAGGGTATTGTAGAACCGGCAAATTATAATTGCCCAGGACAGGTTGTAATAGCAGGAGAAGTAAAAGCAGTTGAGGCGGCAATGGAATTATGTAGCCAAAGAGGTGCTAAACGTACTGTAATTCTTAAGGTAAGTGCTCCGTTTCATTGTAGCCTGCTTGAATCTGCAGGTAAAAAACTTGCTCTTGAACTGGAAAAAGTAGAAGTAAATAATATGTCAATACCCGTTGTAAGTAATGTAAATGCTCAATATATAACAGATAAAGCATTAGTCAAAGATCTTTTGATAAAACAAGTAAGCAGCCCCGTGCTCTGGGAAGATTCGGTGAGAAAAATGATTGAAAATGGAGTTGATACCTTCATAGAAATCGGGCCGGGCAAAGTATTGTCAGGCTTTGTTAAAAAGATAAACAAGGATGTCGCGGTGTTCAATGTTGAAAACATTGAGTCTCTTAAGGAAACTTTAAAGGGGGTACAGAAAAAATGCAGTTAAAAGGGAAAACCGCAATAATTACCGGTTCCGCAAGGGGATTGGGAAAGGCAATAGCTCTCAAACTGGCGGAAATGGGAGCAAACATTGTTTTAAACGATATTCCATCATCAGATGCAATAGATTCTACAGCTGAGGAGTTTAGAGTTCAGGGGTACAATGTGGTGGTTACTAAGGGTGATGTAAGAAACCAGGAAGATGTCGAAAATATGGTCAACAAAGCCGTTGAAGCCTTCGGCAGTGTAGATATCCTGGTTAATAATGCAGGTATAACAAAAGATACCCTTATTATTAAAATGTCTGAAAAAGATTGGGATGATGTCCTTGACATTAATTTAAAAGGGGCATTTTTATGCACAAAGGCGGTTGCTAAAATCATGATAAAGCAAAGAAGAGGGAAAATAATAAATATCGCTTCTGTTGCGGGTGTTATGGGTAATCCTGGCCAGGCCAACTATTCTGCATCAAAAGCGGGACTGATTGGACTTACTAAGTCAACTGCCAAGGAACTTGCTTCAAGAGGAATTACTTGTAATGCTGTTGCTCCAGGATTAATACAGAGCAAGATGACCGATGTACTGCCTGAAAAAATAAAAGAAAATTATCTTAATAATATACCGTTAGGAAGGTTTGGGACACCGGAAGATGTAGCAAATGTTGTTGGGTTTTTGGCTTCTCCTGATTCGGATTATGTTACCGGTCAGGTAATTCATATTGACGGCGGCTTGGTAATGTAATAATATTCTTACAGAAGGTGATTTTTGCTATTATTTAATTTTAAGAGGAATTATATTAAAAATTTCCACTGACTTTATAGTGCTGTGGAAGGAGGTGAGGGTTATGGTATTTGAAACTGTAAAAAAGATAATTGTTGAACAACTTGGTGTTGATGAAGACGATGTTACAATGGAATCTTCCTTTATAGATGATCTGGGGGCGGATTCCCTGGACATTGTTGAATTGATTATGGCTTTGGAGGAAGAGTTTGAACTGGAAATTCCGGATAGTGATGCTGAAAAAATAACAACGGTTGGTGATGCTGTAGAATACATTAAAAATCACACATAAAAAAAGTCCCGTACGGGACTTTTTTTATATTGCAGTATGTTGACATTATAGCAGCATTGTATTAAAGTTACATTGATAAACTTGCACAAAAGGGAGGTTAATTCGATGAAGAAGCGTGTGGTTGTAACAGGAATGGGAATTGTGCATTCTTTAGGACTAAATATACATGATTTTTGGAAATCAATTAAAGAAGGAAAATGTGGTATAGATATTGTTACAAAATTTGATGTTTCAAACTTTTCAACAAAGGTTGCAGCGGAAATTAAGAATTTTGATCCAAATAATTTTATTGATAGAAAAGAATCTAAAAGAATGGATAGATATACCCAGTTTGCCATGGTAGCAACAAAAATGGCTATGGAGGAAGCTCAGTTGGTTACAGCTCAAATAAATAAAGAACGTATGGGAGTTATTATCGGTTCCGGCATTGGTGGAATAGAAACCCTGGAAGAACAGCACAAGACTCTTATTGAAAGAGGGCCTGGAAGAATAAGTCCTTTTTTCATACCGATGATGATTGCCAATATGGCATCGGGGCGTATTGCAATACAGTTTGGAGCCAAAGGCTTTAATGAGTGTGTAGTTACAGCTTGCGCTACAGGGACTAATTCCATAGGAGATGCTTTTAAAGTAATACAACGGGGAGATGCGGATATTATGATAACAGGAGGAACTGAAGCACCAATTACTCCTCTTTCTTTTGCAGGTTTTTGCTCAATGAAAGCCATGTCTTCCAATAGCGATCCTAGAATAGCGTCAAGGCCTTTTGATCTTGAAAGGGATGGCTTTGTTATGGGCGAAGGAGCAGGTATTCTTGTACTCGAGGAGTTTGAGCACGCAGTTAAAAGGGGTGCAAACATACTTGGCGAAATAGTAGGATATGGGTGTAACTGCGATGCATATGACATTGTGCAACCTGCGCCTGAAGGTGAAGGCGCTGCAAGATGCATGAAACTGGCAATTCAAGATGCAGGGATTAGCGTTGAAGATATTGGGTATATTAACGCCCACGGTACATCTACCTATTACAATGATAAATATGAAACAATGGCTATAAAATCCGTTTTTGGAGAACATGCAAAAAAACTTGCCGTAAGCTCAACCAAATCAATGACAGGACACCTTTTGGGTGCCGCTGGAGCAATAGAAGCAATAATAACAATTCTTGCATTGAAGGAGGGTTTTTTGCCTCCAACAATTAATTACAAAACTCCTGATCCGGAATGTGACCTTGATTATGTACCTAATGAAGGAAGAACCTCAAATATTGAGTATGCTTTGTCTAATTCGTTAGGCTTTGGTGGACATAATGCCACTCTTGTATTCAAGAAATATAGAGGTGCATAGCAAACAAATAATATAAAACAGGTATAATGCAAAAATAGGTGACATTACTTTCAGCGTGGATAATTCGGAGGGAGCATGAAGAATACAATTGAAAAACTGATTAATAATTTGTCGGATTTTGAAGAGATAATAAAATATTCGTTTAAAAACAAAGAGAATTTAATACTTGCGTTGACACACAGTTCATTTGCTAATGAGAACAAGCAATTGAAGTTAATGAGTAATGAACGCCTGGAATTTTTGGGAGATGCAGTCCTTAATATTATTATCAGTGAAAGGATTTATTTAAAACACAAGGAACTAAATGAGGGGGAAATGACGAAAACACGCTCTATAATTGTTTGTGAAGCGTCTCTTGTAAAATGTGCAAATAAGATTAATATATCAAAATATTTGCTCCTGGGAAAAGGAGAAGAGTTAACAGGAGGAAGGTCCAGGCCTTCCATCCTTTCAGATGCTTTCGAAGCTTTAATCGGGGCAATTTATGTAGATGGGGGCATAAAAAGCACAAGGAAATTTATTAATAACACTATGAAACAGGTAATTGAAGATGCTATAAAAGGGGAAGACTATCTGGATTATAAAACACAATTCCAGGAAATTATACAGAGTAGCGGAGAAAAAAGAATTTCATATGAAGTGCTGGACGAAAAAGGTCCGGACCACGACAAGACATTTATCACACAAGTAAAAATTGAAGACAAAGTTATGGGTATGGGAAAAGGAAAAAGTAAAAAAGAAGCGGAACAAAATGCGGCAAAAGATGCATTAACAAGGTTGGGATTAGGTGGTTGAGAGTTATTGCTTAAGGTAATTAACGTGGGGATGAGGTGTTATGGTTGTACCTTAAAAGACTTGACATACAGGGTTTTAAATCTTTTCCGGAACGGACTACACTGTTATTTGACAAGGGTATAACTTCTATTGTAGGGCCAAATGGTTGCGGTAAAAGTAATATAGCAGATTCAATAAGGTGGGTCCTTGGGGAACAAAGCATGAAAGCTATAAGAGGAAGTAAGCTGGAAGATGTAATATTTACAGGGACAGAGTTTAGAAAACCCCTTGGGTTTGCCGAAGTGTCATTGACACTGGATAATTCTGATAAAATATTGCCTCTGGAATTTTCGGAAATTACGGTAACAAGGAGGATATTCAGGTCGGGAGAGAGCGAATACTTTATAAACAAAGCCCCTTGCCGTCTTAAGGATATAAATAATCTTTTCCTTGATACAGGAGTAGGTCGGGACGGTTATTCAATTATTGGGCAGGGAAGAATAGATGAGATATTAAGTGCCAGGTCTGAAGATAAGCGTCATATATTTGAGGAAGCTTCAGGCATTATGAAATACAGGGTACGAAAAGAGGAAGCGGGAAAAAAGCTTGAATTGACAAAGCAAAATATTCTAAGGATTGAAGATATATTGAATGAATTGGAATTTCAGTTAATACCTTTAAAAGAGCAGGCAGAAACAGCAAAAAAATACTTGTTTTTAAGGGATAAACTAAAAGAACTTGAAATAAATGTTTATATTGACACTATAGCAAAACTTAGAGAAAGGATAAGGAAAAGTGAAGAAGAGTATAACACTGTGTTTGAAAATAAAAACAAGCTTATTGCCGAAGCAGAGCAAGTTAACAAGGAAAATATTGAAAAATCCCGGTTGTTAAAACGACTTGAAGAAAACCTAGATGCTTCCAGGAAAGAATATTATACTCTTGAAGCGAACTACGAGAAAGCCCTTGGTGAAATAAACCTGAACAATGAAAAAATTAATAATCTCAAGGAAAGTATTGCTAAAATTTGCAATGAAACATCCCAACTGGAACAAAAATTAAGTAATATACAAAAAAATACAAAAGATTATGAGAATAACCTGGAAGAATTAAAGCTAAAATATACAGAAGCATTATCTAATCTTGAAATGAAAGAGAAATCCTTGGAAGAAATGGCATGTGCCCTTAATGAATCTGAAAATCAACTGGAAACAATGAAAGCAAAACTCATGGAAAAGCTTGATTTGCTATCAGATAAAAAGTTGCAGGTTGGTAATATAAGAAGCCATATAGAGAATATCGGGATAAGAAAGAAAAGCATTAATTGTGAAGTTGACAGAATAACGCAAGACATAGAAAAAGAGAAGAGTAAAAAAGCTGTTTTAGAGGAAAGAATAAATGACTTAATGGATGAGATAGAGGAAAACAAGCTCTCATTGAATTCGCTTATAGAATTAAAAAGGAAACTGGATAAAGACCTGGTGACTGAAAAAGAAAAAAGGGATTTTATCAAATCAGAAATACAAATAAAGACTTCCAGGTATAAAATGCTAAAGGAAATGGAAGATAAACTGGAAGGGTATAATAAGACTGTCAAAAATTTTCTTCAGTCTTGCAAAAAGATGCCCTCGTTATGGAACGGCATAAGGGGGGCTTTGGGGCAACTTATTTCTGTTGATAAAAAATATGAAACGGCAATAGAGATAGCATTAGGAAGTGCAATTCAGAATATCGTGACTGATACTGAAGAGGACGCAAAAGCAGCTATTGAATTTTTAAAGGAAAACAATTTGGGAAGGGCTACATTTCTCCCTATGACTTCAGTTAAGGGAAAATACATGGAACAGGGTATTATAAATGAGGCTGAAAAAATGCAGGGTTTCCTAGGTATAGGCTCTGATGTTGTAACATGCGATTCGAAATATGAGAGCATTATACTAAGCTTGCTAGGCAAAGTTGCAGTAGTTGAAAATCTTGATACGGGAATTGCTTTAGCAAAGAGGTTTAAGTATGCTTTTAGAATAGTAACATTGGATGGAGATATTCTTGCCACTTCCGGAGCTATATCGGGAGGGAGTAAAGACACATATTCTCATGGACTCCTAAGCAGAGCGAGGGAAATATTGGAATTGAAAGAAGATACGGATAAATTGGAAGTCAATCTGTCAACGGTAGAAAACAATATCAACTTGATACAGAATGATGTGGATAATACTTCAAAAAAAATTCAAAGCATTCAAACTACGCTGAAAGAAAAAGAAATGGACAAGCTACGCTGCGAAAGCCAGCTCTCCCATATAAATGAAAATATAAAAAACCGGAATGCCAAAAGAGAAATGTTGAAAGAAGAATATGCACAAATTTCAAGGCAAGAAGAAGAAATAAACCAGGAACTGAAAAAATATGAAAATGAGCAGCAAAAAATTGAAAATGAGATAATTCAACTTAAAGAGTCTATAGATAAGCATCAGGAAGTCCAGCGCAAAAATTTGTCTGAAAGAGATGTTATATTGGCTGAGATTACTAATTATAAAATCTCGGTAAACTCTTATAAGGAAAGCATTGATAATGTTAAAAAGAATATCCAAAGTTTAATAGAAGAAAAAGGAGAAATTGGGAATAGGATTTCGTGTAAAAACCATGAAAAAGAAAAGGCAGAAAAAGAAATTGAATTAATAAAGGAATCAAACCTGGGATTAGAAAATTCAATAAAGGCCTACAATGAACAAAAAACAGGGAAAAGTATTGAAATTGACAGGATAATTGAAGAAAGAAAAGCAATTGAAGAAGAGTTGGGCAAAACTGCTCAATTGTTGGAAGATATAAGAAAAAACGTTGTATTATTAAACGAGGAATTAAGCAGGCTCAATATTAAAAAAGCAAAGGATGAATCTGAACTTGAAGCAGTACAAAACAGGATGTGGGATGAGTATGAATTAACTTATACCAATGCACTTGAGTTTAAAAAGGATATCGGAAGCATGGCCAAAGCCCAAAAAGAGATTAATGAGTATAAAAACCGGATAAAAGAACTGGGATACATAAATATTAATGCAATTGATGAATATATTAAAACTAAAGAGCGTTTTGATTTTATAACTGCACAAAAGGCTGATATGGAAGACTCGGTTGAAAAGTTGAAAAGAATAATACACGAAATTGACGTACAGATGAAAGAGCAGTTTATTGAAAACTTCAATTTAATAAATACAAATTTTAATATGGTTTTTAAAGAATTATTTGGCGGAGGAACAGCAAACCTTAGGCTTGTCGATAAAGACAATGTGCTTGAAAGCGGTATAGAGATAGAAGCGCAGCCTCCCGGCAAAAGATTGCAAAATATGATGCTGTTATCCGGCGGCGAGAGGGCTTTTACCGCAATAGCGCTCTTGTTTTCAATTTTACTGCTGAAACCTGTATCCTTTTGCGTATTGGATGAAATTGAGGCTTCTCTGGATGAAGCAAATGTAAGCAGATTTGCTTTGTATATAAAAAAGCTTTCCTCGAGGACACAATTTATAGTTATTACCCATAAAAAAAGTACTATGGAAGTATCAGACGCAATATATGGTGTAACAATGCAGGAAAAGGGGATATCCAAAGTTGTCTCAATGAAAATAAACGAAAAAAACGATAGCGAAAAGGTTGGATAAATATTATGAAAGCAAATTTTTATTGCACAAAAAGGAGAATTACTGAATAAGAAAGGACAGGGGAATTTAATTATGGCATTCTTTGAAAGGTTAAAAAAAGGACTGGAAAAAACACGTAAAGGAATATCTGAAAAAGTTGACCATTTATTGGCTTCTTTTGGGAAAATTGATGAAGCCTTATTTGAAGAACTGGAAGATATACTTATAGCTTCGGATGTTGGAATAGACATAACACTAAAAATTATTGGGGACATAAAGGCTAGAGTAAAAGAAAAGAAAATTACAAACCCTAAAGAGATTAAGAATTTGCTCAGGGAAGAGCTAATAACTATCCTGAGAGACGACAATTCCGGCTTGAGATTGGACACTTCCCCTTCAGTTATTGTTGTTGTAGGAGTAAACGGTGTTGGCAAGACAACTACAATTGGAAAAATAGCAGCTAATTTAAAGAAAGAAGGTAAAAGGGTTGTTCTTGCCGCAGCAGATACATTTCGGGCTGCCGCAATAGAACAGCTTGAAATATGGGCAGATAGGGCAGACGCAGAAATTATTAAGCACACGGAAGGAGCAGACCCGGCAGCAGTCGTATACGATGCAATACAGGCAACAAAAGCCCGGAAGGCTGATGTTTTGATATGCGATACGGCAGGCCGACTTCATACAAAGAAGAATTTAATGGAAGAACTGAAAAAGATAATTAGGATAATAGAAAGGGAACTTCCCGGAACAAACCGTGAAACCCTGCTGGTATTAGATGCCACCACGGGACAGAATGCTATTTCACAAGCAAGAGTCTTTAGCGAAGCAACAGATGTATCCGGAATAGTATTAACAAAGTTAGATGGTACTGCTAAAGGTGGAATAATTGTAGCTGTAAAATCGAAATTGGGCATACCTGTCAAGTTTATTGGAGTGGGAGAAAAAATTGAAGATTTACAGCAATTTAATGCACAGGAGTTTGTGGAGGCATTGTTTTCCGAGACATAAAAACAAAAAAGTTGTTGACAAGAGGAGAAAAACATTCTAAAATAGGTGTAAAGTATAAATGCTTTACACCTATTTTTAATTGGTGAATATTAATGAAAAATATTTATGAAATCGGATTGTTATTGGACTTTTATGGCCAGCTGTTAACCCAGCGCCAGTATGAAATACTGGATATGCATTATAACAATGATTATTCACTGGGAGAAATAGCTGAACATTTGGGTATAAGCAGGCAGGGTGTCTACGATAACTTAAAAAGAGGAAAGACCCTTTTGGTTAATTTTGAAGAAAAGTTGGGCCTTTTAGCAAAGCATTTTAGACAAAAATCTATTGCAGAAAAGATAATGGATATTGTTGAAGATATGAATACAAAGGATATGATTGGTGAAGATAAGGAAAAATTACTTGTTATTAAAGACTATTTGAAGGAATTAATAGAATGCATTTAGATTATATAAGTAAATATGAGGTTTAAGCTTTTGGAAGGAGTTGTAAAATGGCGTTATTTGAAAATTTATCGTCCAAATTGCAGGAAGCCATAAATAAAATGCGGGGTAAAGGAAGAGTTACTGAAAAAGATGTAAAGGCAATGATAAGAGATATAAAATTGGCACTGCTGGAAGCTGACGTTAATTACAAAGTTGTAAGAGATTTTATAAATACAGTATCTGAAAGGGCAGTTGGACAAGAAGTTTTAGAAAGTCTTACTCCAGGTCATCAGGTTATAAAAGTTGTGCATGAGGAATTAATTAAGTTATTGGGAGAGGTTCCAAGTAAATTAACATTTTCTTCAAAACCTCCGTCAATTTATATGATGGTAGGGCTTCAAGGATCCGGTAAAACCACCACATCCGGTAAATTAGCAAATTTGCTTAGGAAGCAGGGTAAAAATCCTTTATTGGTAGCATGTGATATTTATAGGCCAGCAGCTATTAAACAGCTCCAGGTTGTTGGGGCACAATTGGACATACCTGTTTTTACTGTAGAAAATGAAAAGGACCCTGCAAAGATAGCCAGAGAAGCCATAGAATATGCAAGGGTAAAACAATATGATTTGGTAATTATTGATACCGCAGGTAGGTTGCATATAAATGAAGAAATGATGGATGAACTTATAAATATAAAACATACCGTGAAACCTCAGGAAATACTCCTTGTTGTTGATTCTATGACAGGGCAGGATGCGGTTAATGTTGCTGAGAGTTTTAATCAAAGAATAGGTATTGATGGTATAATACTTACTAAGCTGGATGGAGACACCAGGGGAGGCTCAGCATTATCTGTAAAAGCTGTGACCGGAAAGCCTATAAAATTTGTCGGGGTAGGAGAGAAACTGAATGATCTGGAACCCTTTTTCCCTGATCGTATGGCATCAAGAATTCTTGGAATGGGTGATGTACTCAGCCTGATTGAAAAAGCGCAGGAAGCCTTTGATGAAAAACAGGCCCTTGAGATGGAAAAAAAGCTCAGAATGCAACAATTCACACTTGATGATTTTTTGGTACAAATGCAACAGTTGAAAAAAATGGGCCCTTTGGACCAGATTATCAGCATGATACCTGGAGTAACTCCAAAGGCTATGAACAATATGCAAATCGACGAAAAAAAGCTTGTCTATATGGAGGCTATAATAAACTCAATGACAAAAGAGGAGAGAAATAATCCTTCGATAATTAACTACAGCAGGAAAAAAAGGATAGCTGCAGGAAGTGGTACTTCTATCCAGGAAGTTAACAGGTTGTTGAGAGATTTTGAAAATATGAAAAAGATGATAAGGAATTTGGATAATATAGGTAAATATGGTAAAAAGGGTATAGGAAATTTTCGCATGCCCTTTTAGAGGATACAAAAATGTTTCTCAGATTTTAAAGTTTTTAAATTAACAGGAGGTGATAATTTTGGCTGTAAAAATAAGGTTAAAGAGAATAGGCGCAAAGAAAAATCCGCATTACAGGATTGTTGTTTCAGACTCAAGGTTTCCCCGGGACGGGAGGTTTATTGAAGAAATAGGTTATTATAATCCTGTTGCAAATCCGTCAGAAGTAAATATTGACAAGGAGAAAGCATTAAAATGGATTAAAAATGGTGCACAACCTACCGATACAGTAAAAGCACTTTTAAAAAAGCTAGATATTATCCAATAAAAATGGACAAAATACAGGAGGTATAAAAAATGAAAGAGCTGCTTGAAACCATAGTCAGAGCACTTGTTGATAATCCCGATAAGATTTCTGTTAATGAGGTGGAAGGAGAAAAGTCATTAATACTTGAATTAAGAGTTGCCCCTGATGATATGGGGAAAGTAATTGGAAAGCAAGGAAGAATAGCAAAGGCGATAAGGACTGTTATGAAAGCAGCAGCAGTAAAAGAGAACAAGAGAGTTGTTGTAGAAATTATTCAATAACTGACCAAAACTAGCAAAACCTTTAAAAAAGCCCCCCAAAATTAACGGGGGGTTTTTCACAAAAAGGCGGTGTTGTTTTTGCACGAATATCTCGAAATTGGGAAAATCGTAAGCACTCATGGAGTTAGGGGAGAGGTCAAGGTAATACCTTTAACAGACGACCCCAAGAGATATTATAAACTAAAATGGGTGTATGTTGGCAACCACTATTTTATTGAAAAGTATAACATTGAAAATATAAGGATTTCCGGAAATACTGTTATACTGAAATTTAAAGAAGCAAATGACATGAATAAAGCTGAATTGTTAAAAGGATTATTCGTTAAAGTAGACAGGAAGCATGCAGTAAAATTACCTGAAGACACATTTTTCATATGTGATTTAATAGGCTGTACTGTATACGAAGAAAGTGACGGTAGAAAATTAGGTATACTAGATGATGTTATAAAAACAGGAAGCAATGATGTATATGTTATAAAAGCCGAAAACGGAAAGGAAATACTAATACCGGCTTTAAAAAGCGTTGTAAAAAAAGTTTTAATTAAAGACAAAAAGATGTGGGTTTTACTTCCTGAAGGGCTGGTAGAAGATGGTTTTTGATGTTTTGACACTTTTCCCCGGCATGTTTTTGCCGGTGCTGGGCGAAAGTATTATTGGAAAAGCCCAGGAAAAAGGTATAATTAAAATTAATCTAATAAATATTAGAGATTTTTCCAAGGATAAGCATAATAAAACGGATGACTACCCTTATGGTGGAGGGACAGGCATGGTTATGATGGCTCAGCCTATATATGATGCCTACCTCTCGATTATAGAAAACCTGGATTATAAACCATATTTAGTCTATATGAGCCCCCAGGGTAAGGTGTTGGAGCAAGATAAAATAAAAGCGCTGAGACAATTAAAACACATAGTAATTCTTTGTGGGCATTATGAAGGTGTAGACGAAAGAATAATTGAAGAAATAGTGGACGAAGAAATATCCATAGGGGATTATGTACTTACTGGCGGGGAACTGCCTGCCATGGTCCTTATTGATTCTATCAGCAGGACCCTTCCCGGAGTATTATCCAGTGAAGAAGCCTATATGGATGAATCTCATTTTAATGGACTGCTTGAATATCCGCAGTATACAAGGCCTTACTGTTTTTTAGGTAAAAAAGTACCTGAAGTATTGATTTCCGGTCATCATGCCAACATTAACAAGTGGAGGAGACAACAGGCTTTAGTCAGGACATACTTGAAGCGGCCGGATTTGTTTAAGAAGCTTGTTCTGAATGACGAGGACAAGCGGCTTTTGGAAGAGGGATTAAAGGGAAAGATATAAAAATATACGATGACCATAGCTTTGACATGTAAAAAAATTAGTTTACAAGGCAAAATCGTTGTGGTATAATACTTTTCGTGTGAATTTACGGGCGGTCCGCTGTAGAAAGGTATAAAACTTTTACATGAACGTCCTGGAAGGAAGGAGGATAAACAATGGATTTGATCAAAGCAATAGAACAGGAACAGATGAGGACAGACCTGCAGCATTTTAATATTGGCGATTATGTTAGAGTACATTTGAAAATTAAAGAAGGAAACAGGGAAAGAATACAGGTTTTTGAAGGGACGGTTATCGCGCGGAAAGGTTCGGGTCTGAGAGAAACATTTACCGTAAGAAAAATATCTTATGGTATTGGCGTAGAGAGGATATTACCTTTACACTCTCCTAAAATTGACAAAATTGAAGTTGTAAGAAAAGGTAAAGTAAGAAGGGCTAAACTTTACTATTTACGTAACAGAGTTGGTAAATCAGCCAAAATTAAAGAAAAACTTCAAAGCAGATCTGCTAAAGAAGCAGATACAACTGGATTGGAAATTCAAACAGAAATTGAAAATGAATAATATAGCATACATAAAAGGGACAAAGGTCCCTTTTATGTATGCTATATTTATTATTTATGGTGTTATATATATCTGTTATTATTTACATTGCATTATCACATTATATTTTGTATATTTTAATAAAGCAGGAATTAGGACATGGACAACACAAAAAACAATAAAAATAGTTTGTTGGAATTTTTAAAATGGTTAGAAACCTTTATTATTGCAATAGTAATTGCCCTCTTAATAAGAGGTTTTGTTATTGAACCGGTTATCGTCAACGGTGTATCAATGGAAGATACTCTTTTAAACGGACAAAGGCTTATTATTTATAAATTAGGCTATTTTTTTCATCCTCCTGAAAGGGGAGATATTATAGTTTTGCAATACAAAAAGGGATTTATAGGAGATATACCTTTTTTTAAAAACCTGGACTTTTTGAATAGGGTTCTTCCATCTACAATGGAAGTTGACTACATTAAAAGGGTAATTGCCGTACCGGGAGATAAAATAGACATTAAAGATGGCCATGTTTATGTTAATGACAAAAAGCTTGAAGAAGAATATGCCAAAGGTGAAACATATAAGCAGTTAATGGATTTTCCCCAAATAGTTCCTCAAAACACCGTGTTTGTTATGGGTGACAACAGGCAAAACAGCCGTGATAGCAGAGTTATAGGATTTGTTGAATTTGATAGAATTAAAGGAAAAGCAATTTTAAGAATATGGCCCATTAAGGATTTTGGAATAATAAAATAAGAATAATCCCAAATGAGGAGAGATATTAATGAATATACAATGGTTCCCGGGGCATATGGTAAAGGCAAAAAGGATGGTTTCCGAAAACCTTAAATTTGTTGATGTTGTTATTGAAATTCTCGATGCAAGAATTCCTTTCAGCAGTAAAAACCCTGAAATTGATAAAATATTAAAATCAAAACCAAAAATAGTGGTATTTAATAAAGCAGACCTTGCAGATGAGAAATTATCCCAAGAGTGGAGTGCTTGGTATGGAGCCAGAGGATTTCAAAATGTATTTATTGATTCAATTCGGGGAAAAGGTATTGACCGCCTGAAATCCATACTTCAGGAAATGATGAAGGAAAAAATTGAAAGGGAAAAACAGAAAGGTAAAATTTACCGTCCAATAAGGACTATGGTAGTGGGTATACCAAATGTAGGCAAATCTTCCCTGATAAATAAAATTGCAGGCAAATCCAGGACTGCTACAGGGGACAAACCCGGGATAACAAGACAAAAACAATGGATAAGGCTGGATAAAGGAATTGAGATGTTAGACATGCCCGGAATACTATGGCCGAAGTTTGATGATCCTAATGTCGGCTTAAACCTTGCTTTTACAGGAGCTATTAAAGATGATGTCATTGATATCGTTGATGTTGCATCTAAACTTATGGAAAAACTAAATAAAACTTACCCTGAACTTTTGAAATTAAGGTATAAACTTGATATTACGGATATAAAAAATTTGACGGATATAAATAATTTAGGTGATGAAGTGCAGCAAGGTTATCGACTGTTGGTATGTGCCGGCAGAAACAGAGGTTGTCTTATATCCGGAGGTAATGTAGATTTGAACCGGATTGCCGCAATTGTACTTGATGAATTCAGAGGAGGGAAAATTGGTAGAATTACACTGGAGAAGCCGGATGTTATGGATTAGAAATGAGAGATTAGAGGTGAGAAAACGATATGACGAAAAAGCCTACATTGAAAGAAATAGAACAGGAAATAGTCGGACTTGAACCATCCCAAGCCCTCGAATATTTATATATTATCAAAGATAGATGCACTCTGAATATTACAAGGCTTATAGAAAAATATACAAAAAGATTGAAAGCTTTTGAAGAAGAAAAAAGAAGATTTGATGAAATGTGCATATTTGAGCGGGAAGCGTACAGTAACGGAATAAAATACATCGCAGGAATAGATGAAGCAGGGAGAGGACCCCTAGCGGGTCCTGTTGTATCTGCAGCTGTAATACTGCCTCAAGACGTTTTTATTGAAAATCTTAAAGATTCAAAGAAACTAACCCCTGCACAGAGAGAAAGGCTTTTTGACGAGATAAAGAAAAAAGCAATTGCCTACGGCATAGGAATAGTTGATGAAAAATGCATTGATAAAATAAATATTTTAAATGCTACGAAACTGGCAATGAAAAAAGCAGTTAAAGACTTGGTCCCAGTTCCCGATATATTATTTATAGATGCAGTTTACCTGGATAATATAAACATAAAACAGAAGGTAATTGAAAAAGGAGACAACCTAAGTATTTCTATTGCTGCTGCCTCTATATTGGCAAAAGTAACCAGAGATAAAATTATTGAAGAAATGGATCTAATATATCCTCTGTATGGTTTTGCCAAAAATAAGGGTTATGGTACAAAAGAACATATTGATGCTATAAAGAAATATGGAATTTGTCCGATACATAGAATAAGCTTTGTTGAGAAGTTTATTAAAGGATAAAAATTGATGATCAATTGAGGTATAGAATAAATAATAGACCAGGGTCGGTGATATGAGAATAGATGTTTCAATTCCTGGACAGCTTGCATCAGAAAGCATTTTAAAAACTAATATTTTAAAGTTAAGTACCGGCAGTATAGTAAAAGCACAGGTCGTTGAAATATATCCGACAAAAGCACTGCTGAAATTTTTCAGCGGTGAAATAGTAACAGCATCCGTAAGCCCCGATGTAAACATAGAGAAGGGAGAGATTTTGGAACTTAAAGTTACCAAGAGTGATTCAGCACAAATTGTCCTGGAGAAGGTTGGCGATTATTCCAATAACAATGATACAATTGTTGATAATGATGGTATTTATGTTGATGCTATTTCAGATAATGCGGCTTATGCTGATAATGTTGCTATTGTTGATGCTGTGAATATTGAAAATAAAATTAAAGGTTTAATAAGCACTTTAATTAAAGTCATTGATCCAAAGTCGAGTAATGCTGAGTTCAGTGATATACAGTTAAATAATATTGGGCTTGATAATACAAAAATTAATGATACCGGTAACAATATCTTTGATAAATATAAGCAAAACAGGTTGGAGAAGGTCAAATATGCTTTAATTAAACTTATAGATATTTTAGATAGTCAAAAAAATTCCGAAATTGTGCCGAAATTGCCAGCAAGTTTAATGAATTCACTGAGGCAGGACTTAGAGCATATTACTAATATGAGTAATAATCATATATATATTCAAATTCCAATAAAACTTTCCGATAATACTGCATCAGGGGATTTATATATTATGAAAAGAAAAAGGAAGGGACAAAGAAATGCACTTGATGGTGATGATGTGAGTGCTTATTTATTACTTCAACTTGAAAATATGGGATATTTTAAATCGCTGATCGCTTTAAAACAAAAAACGACAGTATATATTGACATAGAAGTGGAGAATAAAGATGTTCAGGCTTTTCTTAAAGAGAATTATAAATATATATACGCTAATCTACTGGAAAAAGGTTACCGCCTGGCAAATATAAAATCAAATATCAGGGAATCTAATAAAATTAGGATTAAAGACGGTATTAATGGAGAGATAGAAAATAAAGAAAATTTGAATATCGACATTAAAATATGAAATAGATTAAAGTATAAAATAGGTTGGGAGTTGTATTGTTTTAGCTATGAAAAGAAGATATAAAAGATATAAAGGGGAAATAGAAATACCCGAAAAAATTAAACAGAATAGACATAAACATATGAAAATTAAGCAAGCTGCTGCTTTAAGGTATAACCCTGATAATAACCTTGCGCCTGAAATAGTTGCCAAAGGGAAGGGCTTAATTGCAGAAAAAATAGTTGAGAAAGCAAAAGAAAGTAATGTACCTATATATTATGATGAAAAGCTTGCAGAAACTCTAAACGCAATGAATCTGGGCGAGGAAATACCACCCCAGCTGTATAGGGTAGTAGCCGAAATACTGGTATTTGTGAGTGATTTGGACAAGAAATATGGCGAAAGATATGGGATTTATAGAAAAGATGAATAAAAAGAATTTAGGACTTTTAGGAGAAAATTTTGCTGTACATTATTTGAAAAGCAACAATTATGTTATATTAGAAAGGAATTTTAGATTTTCAAGATTTGGTGAAATTGACATCATTGCAAAGGACAACGAATATATTTGTTTTATAGAAGTGAAAACACGGACCGGAAGTGTTTTCGGTACGCCCTCTGAAGCAGTGAATAAAAGTAAACAAATTAAAATTAAAATGCTGGCACAGATTTATATTAAAGGAAAAGGGTTGTTTAATAAAAATATAAGGTTCGACGTTATAGAAGTATTTGTGGATAATACCAATGAAAAGCAAGAATTTAAAGTAAGAGACATTAACCTTATAAAGAATGCCTTTTATTAAAATAAACCTATTGAGCGAGGATTGAGTTATGGTAATTGTTGATGCCCATTGTGACACTCTTGTTAAAATTATGGAAACAGGCGAAAACCTTTATTCCAATTCATTGAACTTAGATATTGAACGAATGAAAAAAAGAGGTGAATATGTACAGTTTTTTGCTTCTTTTATTTCTCAGGAGTACTGTGGCGCGTATGCAATGAAGAGGGCAATAGAGCTTATAGATAAGTTATATGAACAATGCAGTTTATATAAGGATGACATTATGTTATGTTGTAATTACAATGATATTACAAACGCTTTAAAATTCAATAAGGTGGCCGCTATTCTTTCGATAGAGGGTGGAGAAGCTTTACAAGGTAGTCTTGCAGCATTAAGAATGTTCTACAAGCTAGGGGTTAGAAGCATATGCCTTACATGGAATCATAGGAATGAGATAGCTGATGGTGTAGCTGAATGTATTACCGGAGGCGGATTAACAAACTTCGGTAGGGAAGTAGTAAAAGAAATGAATAAGATCGGTATGCTTATAGATATTTCACATATTTCGGAAAAAGGTTTCTGGGATGTAATTACATTAACACAACAGCCTGTTATATTATCTCATTCAAATGCGAAAACAATACTAAATCACAGAAGAAATCTTACGGATGAACAGATACTTGCCGTGAAAAAGAACGGGGGAGTTATTGGTATTAACCTGTATCCATATTTTTTAAATGAATCCGGAACTTTATCTATTGGTGATGTAATACGACATATTGAGCATATATTAAGCCTGACGGGAGATAACCATATAGGTATGGGAGCCGATTTTGACCAAATGGAATCGGTATTTGATGGAATTGATGGAGTTGAATATATAGAGGGAATTATTGAAGAGTTATTTAAATTGAATTATCCTGTAGATACCGTAGAGAAAATTGCCGGAGCTAATTTTTTACGTGTTATAAAAGAAGTGATGCTAAATTGATTAGTGTGTTTAAGGCACATTTATTTATTTATTTTTTATTGATAGTACAGTATTCTTGTTATATACTTGTTATATAGTTATATAATTGTTGTGTTATTTGTTGATGTTAAAGCATTATTTGGAGGTAGTTTATGAGCAGGAACACATATGAAAGTCCGTTTAATAGTAGATATTCAAGCAAGGAGATGATTGAACTTTTTTCTCCCGATACAAAATTCAGGACCTGGAGAGCACTATGGATTGCCCTTGCAGAAGCCGAAAAAGAATTGGGATTGGATATAACTAATGAACAAATTGAGGAGTTAAAGAAATATAAGGATGATATAAACTATGATATAGCAGAAGAAAAAGAGAGAGAATTCAGGCATGATGTAATGGCTCATGTACATGCTTATGGGGAACAATGTCCAAAAGCCAGGGGAATTATTCATCTTGGCGCAACTTCATGTTATGTTGGTGATAATACAGATATAATTATTATGAGAGAAGGTTTGAAGATACTAAAAACTAAAATAATAACTATAATAAAGAAGCTATCGGATTTTGCGATAGACTATAAAGATATGCCGACATTGGGGTTTACACACCTTCAACCGGCTCAGCCTGTAACAGTAGGAAAAAGGGCTTGTTTGTGGATTCAGGATTTGCTGATAGATTTGGAAGATTTGGATTATATTTTGAAGAACATGAAATTTTTAGGATCTAAAGGCACAACAGGCACCCAGGCATCTTTCATGGAATTATTTGATGGCGACTATGAAAAGGTTAAAAAGCTGGATATGCTTATAGCAAGAAAAATGGGTTTTGGAAGTGTATATCCGGTTTCAGGCCAGACTTATACAAGAAAACAGGACAGCAGAATTTTAAACCTTTTAAGCGGTATTGCCCAAAGTGCATATAAATTTAGTAATGATATAAGGCTTCTTCAATATATGAAAGAAATTGAAGAACCCTTCGAAGAAAAGCAAATAGGTTCATCTGCCATGGCTTATAAGAGAAATCCTATGAGAAGTGAAAGGATATCCTCTCTGGCAAGGTATGTAATAGTAAATGCAATGAATCCTGCAATTACAGCTTCTACCCAGTGGTTTGAAAGGACACTGGATGATTCCGCAAACAGAAGAATTAGCATATCGGAAGGCTTTTTAGCTGTAGACGCCATATTGAATCTATACATAAATGTGGCATCGGGATTGGTGGTTTATTCAAAGGTGATAGAAAAGCATCTAATGGAAGAATTGCCTTTTATGGCTACAGAAAATATTCTAATGGAAGCTGTTAAGAAAGGGAAGGACAGGCAAGAGATACACGAAAAAATCCGCATCCACTCTATGGAGGCTGCGAGAAAAGTAAAGGTAGAAGGCAAACCCAATGATTTGTTAGAGAGAATTTCAAAAGATGAAGCTTTTGGCATTGCCAGGAATGATATTGAAGCTCTTCTTGACCCTAAAAAGTTTATTGGATGTGCGCCGAAGCAGGTAGAGGATTTCATACAAAATTATGTAAATCCATTGCTTTCATCATTAGAAGCAGAAAAAACAGAAAATTTAGATGTAGAGATAAAAGTATAACAACAAGTATATAAAAGTAATAAAACGCACAGTTGAACATCTTCTTTTTATGTTGTAAAATATTTATTGGAATTGTTGTTACATTATAACGGGGGACAGGATAACATAGGATAACAGTGGGGAGGTAGTCTTCTGTTGATAAATAAATATAGTAATGAGCCTCTTTATTGCCAGTTAAAGTCAATCATAATCAGGAAAATTGAGAATGGAGAGTATCAAGAGGATGAAAAAATTCCTTCGGAGCTTGAATTATGCCAAGAGTATAATATAAGTCGTCCTACTGTCCGTCAAGCTATAACAGAGCTAGCAAACAACGGTTATCTTTACAAAGTAAGAGGGAAAGGGACCTTTGTAGCCAAAACCAAAAAAAGAATAGATATAAAAGACTATTCAGGGTTTACTCCCTCGATATTAGACTGCCAGTCTCCCGAAAACAGGATTATTATTAATACAAGGATAATAAAAGATTCGGAACTTGAAAAATTACGCAGCATATTTAACATACCTGTTGCTCAATATAGTAGAGTTGAATTTGCAGAAGCTATATATCAGACAAAAAATGGAAGCGATATTTATTCCATAAATATTTCTTACATACCCTTAAGTCTGTTTCCTAATATAATAAACAGTATTTTATCATGCCATGCATCCCATGAGATTTTAAAAGGGAAATATCCTCTGGTTCCGGAAAAAACTAAAAGCACTCTGGAGGTAATATATAGTAACCAAGAAGATACCAGATACCTGCAAATCCAAACGGGACAACCCCTTATTAAAATTGAAAATATGATTTTTTCAAAAAGCGGTCAGCTGGTTGAATATGTAACAACAAAATACAGGGCAGATAAGTGCAGGCTTATTTTTGAAAACCTGAGATAAAAATAATATAAATTTCTAAAAACTATTGCAATAGAGATTGCAAATAGAAAAGCTGGTTATAAGGAAAAAGCAGAAGAATTTTTAAGATTAATAGGAGGTTAAGGTTGAAATGAGTACAAACTATAATAAAAATTATAATAGAAATGGAACTAAGACCTGTAGTTTTGGTACACCGGGACGAATAAATCATGATTCTTCTGAATTTTATAATAGTAAGCTTTATCAGGACTTAAAAGTACCAAAGAATAATAATAAGTATACTGAAAATACAATAGAACCTCAGAATTTAAATAAAATATACTGTAAATCAAGTGAAAATATGGATGAAATACCAGATTATAGTGTGCACCTTATGGTAACTTCACCCCCTTATAATGTAAAAAAAGAATATGATAATGATCTATCATTAGATGAATACCGATTATTGCTTAGAAACGTTTTTAAAGAAACATACAAGAAGCTTGTTACTGGAGGAAGAGCCTGCATAAACATTGCTAATTTAGGAAGGAAGCCCTATATACCATTACATTCGTTCATTATTGAGGATATGCTTGAAATAGGGTATTTCATGAGAGGTGAGATTATCTGGAATAAGGCATCCAGTGCAAGTCCGTCTACTGCATGGGGCAGTTGGTTATCAGCTGCAAACCCTGTACTTCGGGATATCCATGAATACATTTTGGTATTTTCAAAAGAATCTTTTTCAAGAAAACAAGAAAATAAAGAAAGTACAATACAAAAGGAAGAATTTTTAGAATGGACTAAAAGTGTTTGGACTTTTCCCGCTGTTTCAGCAAAATCTATAGGACATCCGGCACCATTTCCCGAAGAATTACCGTATAGGTTGATTCAACTCTATACTTTTAAAGGAGAAGTAGTCTTAGACCCATTTTGCGGGAGTGGAACCACGTGCTTAGCTGCAAAAAAGAGTGGAAGAAACTATATCGGATATGATATTAACCCGGATTATGTTGAACTTGCTAATAATCGTATAAATGGTTATTGTTCAGAGCAACTAAGTTTATTTGGCTATAAATATAAATAATCTTAAAGAATCTGCAAAGCAATCGGAATAGAGAAAAACTTTCACACGATTATACAAAATAAAAATTTTGTATAATCGGGGATGGGTAAAGGGGAATTTTTAAAATGGATAATGCACCTATGATTGTAAGAGATTTTTTAAATTATATGGAAACTATTAAAGGCAAATCAAAAAATACAATAAAAGAATATTTTTATGATTTGCGACTCTTTTTTAGATTTATGAAACAATACAAAAAACTAGTTGATCCTGGAATAGATTTTGAAGATATTGATATTGCTGACATTGATATTGATTTAATAAAGTCCATAACCTTAAGCGATTTATACGAGTTTATGTCTTTTTTAAGCCGTGAGCGTGATAACAACTCCAGTTCCCGCGCAAGAAAAGTTGCCAGTATAAAATCTTTTTTTAATTATCTTACAACTAAAGCAAAATTATTGGACTATAATCCCGCATCGGAGCTTGAATCGCCAAAAGTTTTAAAGCGTTTGCCTAAATATTTAAATATTGATGAAAGTAAAAAACTTTTGTATACTATCGATGGAAAACATCGCGAACGCGACTATGCAATAATTACACTATTTTTAAATTGTGGCTTAAGATTGTCAGAATTGGTAAATATTAACATAAATAATATAAGGAACGATACCCTTACTGTTATTGGTAAAGGAAATAAAGAACGCACAATTTATTTGAATAATGCGTGTATAAAAGCAATAAATGATTATCTTAAAGTTAGGCCGGTTAACGGGGTAAAAGATAAAAACGCCCTTTTTCTAAGCGAAAGGAAGCAAAGAATAAGTAATAAAACGGTCCAACATATTGTAAAGAAATACATTGCTTTGTCCGGCCTTGACCCTGAAAGGTATTCTACCCATAAATTAAGGCATACTGCAGCTACACTCATGTATAAATACGGTAAGGTTGATATAAGGGCTTTACAACAAATACTAGGACACGAAAGCATTTCAACCACTGAAATATATACCCATGTTGATAATGCTCAACTGAGGAATGCAATAGACAGTAATCCTCTCGCAAATGTACAAATTGATTATAATAAGTATAATAAGGATGATTCTTGAAATTAGCAGCAAAAACATATGTAAAGAAAAAATAATGTCAGAGATGAAGCACGAATTTAAAAGAAAGAGAAAACAAGAGTTATAGAGAGTAGCAAAAAAATATTTTCGCAAAACCGAGTTGGACACGTACAAGATTAGTATTGTATAGTAGACTTGGGGGAGGTAGGTAATCAAGTCATGAACAATACTAATAGAACATTTTCAGGTAGGACATTTAGTCCTGAAGATATAGAAATGATAAAAT
>JABUEW010000053.1 GCA_013314855.1 Bacillota bacterium
ACAACTTTAACTTCTTAATTTTAATATTTTAACCTCTCATTTATACCCCCCCCTTTATAACATGTTAATTATTTTCTTGTTGAACTTATCCTTTTATAGCACCAACCATAATCCCGTGTACAAAAAACCTCTGTAAAAATGGGTATGCAACAAGAACAGGTAAAGTAGAAACAATCATAATTGAATACTTAATCAATTCTGCAGCTTTTGCCTGTTTTGCTATTAAG
Source organism: Bacillota bacterium (assembly GCA_013314855.1). Classification (NCBI taxonomy): domain Bacteria; kingdom Bacillati; phylum Bacillota; species Bacillota bacterium. The sequence goes on from JABUEW010000053.1 coordinate 228, forward strand.
TCAAGTTCATTTCCTGTCATTAGCATCTGCGAACTCATCTGGTTTTGTATAAGTATTTCCCTAAGTATTAACTGCAGTGGAAAAAGAGACCTGTCAGTTAGATATATTAAGGCTGCAAAGAAACTGTTCCAATGCTGGACACCATAGAATAAAGCCATTACTGCTATAATAGGTTTGGATAAAGGTAATATAATATTTGTAAATAACCGGACAATTGAGCAACCATCAATTTCAGCAGCTTCTTGTAATTGAGATGGTATATTTGACTGAAAAAATGTTCTTACAATAATTACATTCATCATTGATACAGCATTTGGAATTATTAAAGCCCAGATCTTGTTTAGCATGCCAAGTTTTTTAATAATTATATAACTTGGTATAAGTCCACCTGAAAAAAACATTGTAAAGGTAAATATTGCCATAAAAAAGTTTCTACCTATAAAGTCTTTTCTAGATAACGGGTAAGCGCATGTTAGGGTCATAAAGAGGTTAATTAATGTTCCAAATAATGTGTAAAAAATAGTATTTCTGTATCCAGTTAATACCTCATCATTTTGAAACACTCTTCTGTATCCTTCAAAAGTTATTCCTTTAGGCAAAAGCCACATTTCTCCCCGACTCACAAGATAAGGATCACTTATCGATGCACTGACCACAAATATTAAAGGATATAATACAATAATTAGGATAATGCATAGTAAAAGGTAATTTGTAAAACTAAACAACTTATCTGATTTACTTGTACTTATCATTTATTTACCTCCTACCATAAACTGGTTTCACCAATACGTTTTGCGATAGTATTTACCAGAATCAACAATCCAAAGTTGATAACAGAGTTAAATAAACCAACAGCTGCCGAAAAGCTAAATTGCGCCCCTAATAATCCACTTCTATAAACATACGTTGATATTACATCAGATGACTCCATATTAAGCGGATTCTGCATTAGAAATACTTTTTCAAAACCTACATTCATTATTCCGCCAGCACTTAGTATAAACAAAATAACAATTGTAGGTATAATTCCTGGAATATTAATATGCCATATTCTTTGTAATCTTGATGCTCCGTCAATAATTGCCGCTTCATGTAGCTGTACATCTATTGTAGTTAATGCTGCTAGGTATATTATCGAACCCCATCCTGAACTCTGCCAGATTCCAGACCATACATAGATGCTTTTGAAAAGTTCAGGTTTCGTCATGAATGATATTGGTTCACCACCAAGTGATTTAATAATTTGGTTAATAATACCTGTAGATGGTGAAAGAAATGCCAGAATCATTCCTACCATTACTACAGTAGATATAAAATGTGGAGCATAAGTAACAGTTTGTACCAATTTTTTGAAATACTTGTTTCTAACTTCATTTATCATTAATGCTAAAATAATGGGTATAGGGAACCCAGCTACCAGTGAGTAAAGAGCTATACCAGCAGTGTTTTTTATTAGTATCCAAAAGTAGTATGAATTTAGAAATCTATTTAAGTGCTTCATACCAACCCAGGGGCTACCCCAAATACCCTTAGTTGCAATAAAATCTTTAAACGCTATTTGTACCCCATACATTGGTGCATAATGGAAAACTATAAAATAGGTTAAGGATGGTAATATAAATAGATATAATTGATATGTATTAAACATTTTTTTTATTTTTTTATTTTTTATATTGAACTTTCTTGTTAGAGTATTCTTTGAAATACCAACCCTATTATTCATGCTTATTAAACACACCCTTTCTTGCCAGTTTCCCTATATATGGGAATTTTTACGTACGTAGAACTATATGGTATGTACTGTATTAATTACTCTTTACTATTCAATCACCCCTTTTATCAGTTACCCGGGTTTGGTACCAAAGTTGAAAATATATTAAATGCTTAGATTCGTTTAGTATTTAAATTTGGCACCGCAAACTTAAATAATTTAATAAAGCTTGATATACCTAAATATAGCATTGTTTTTCCAAAAATACAATTGGTCATTCTTGCACTCATATGCTAAATTTAATTTTGACACTCTAAGCTTCCAGTTTCTTTTTTGAATAAAGTTTTCTATATTCTCCTGGTGTAATACCTTCACTAAACTTAAATAGCCTCATAAAACTTGATACATCTATATAACCTACATCTCGAACAATCTCTTTTATTGATTTAGTACTTTGGACAAGTAATCTTTTTGTTTCTTCTATACGCAGATTTCTAATATAGTCTACAAAACAGTAACCGGTCTGTTCTTTAAAGAAACGACTTAAGTAAAATGGAGAAATATTAAATTGAGCCGCTACCTGTTCTAGATTCAACATATAATTTTTATAATTGGTGTTAACATAGTTTATTATACTATCACGCAACTCATTGTTTCTGCTTTCTTTGCTTGATTCAATATATTTACAAATGCTTGTTCCAAGGTTAATAAGTTTTTGTGACAGTTCGTTAACTGAAGTAAATTCAATAATATCCCATACGTAATTTTGAATTTCATCTATGTTCATATCATTAATAGTTTTAATAATACTATTCACTATATCATAACAAATTGATCTTAGCATTGCCAATGATAAATTTCTCTCCTCAATATTCTCTTTTATGTCATTAACTATTTCTATATATTGCTCAATATTTCCCTGTTTTAACGCATGTATAAGGCGGGTTTTATCCTCTATCGGGTACCAGTATGAATTCTTTTTCAAAGCTACGATATCATCTATTACAATTATCTGTCCTGAGCCCCTTATAAATTTATATTCAAGTGCAGCTAGAGCTTCTGTGAAAGAACGATTTAACTCAAGTAAATCATGGCAAGCTTTACCAACGCCAATAGTAACTATTAAATTAAACTGCTCCTTGAAAAAATTTTGAAGTGTTCCCGCAAGATTACAGCGCTCAAATTTATGATTATCTTCACTACTAATATTAAAGACGAAAACTAATGCATTTTCTCCAATTAATCTGGTAGCATATGAATCATATAATATCTGATAATCTTTAATTACTTCAAAAAAGTTACCTCTACCATTCTGCATCAAATAATCTAAATTACTTTCTTCAATTTCAACAACTATTACACAAAAATATGGACCATATAATTTCAGCTTTGTATAATTTAGAACATTACCAGCTTCAATATCATTATTAATTTCACCTCTGAGAAGCATTGTAATTCCTTGTTCCTTAATATATGGAAGCTGCTTGTCTATTTGGGCTATTAGCTTATGATTTTCGTCTATAGTATCTTTCATTATATTCTTTATAAAATCAATTTCATTATATATATATTTATTTAAATTCTTAGAGCTATAGCGTTCAATGTCTATCCTTAGTTTTTTAATAGGTTTATAATTATTAATGGATAAAATAAGTGTTACCACTATTCCCAATACCAATACTAATAATAGTATTTGCAATACGACTGTTTTACTATAATGTACCCTATATAGGAATTGGGCTGTAGGCATAACAATAAAATATGTCCATCCTGTTAACTCTGACCTGGTGCTTAGAAGACAATATTTAGTATTTTCTACTGTTATTTCAGTTATTCCTTGTTGTTTATTGTCATTTAAATAATTAATAATCTCTAGTTTTTCTTCAAATTTATTACTATCTTTTGAAACTAGTATTTCATTATTTGTATTTAATATATAAACACTTCCTTGTGATTCTTCCAATATGTCATTTATCAAACTTTCCAATACTCTTTTTCGTATTGTAATTATTACAGTTGCATTGGGATTTTTTGAGGTAGGAGTTATTGGATATAAAAATGTAAGAATTTCTACTTGTTCTCTGTCATTTAAATTTACCTTCTCAACCCTTCTGACAGTTCGTTTTGCAATTGTATTAATATCACTGTAAAATTGCTTAAAACCCCATTTGTCAAACCTATATAATCTATTTATTAAAACATCAATAGTACATTTGCCTTTTGAAGAATAAATTGAATTATCACCTCTGTAATATAGAAAAATATCATCTATAAAAGCGTTATTTGTTATATAATTGCTTAATTCTTCAATACCTTCATAAGACTTATAATCATTACTTGTCAGCATGCATTTTGCTAATTTAAGATTATTTGAGATTTTTATAGTAATTTCATCCAACTGTTTAATCTGCAAGTCCATTATATCTTTAACTTTATTCAATTTTGTTAAATTTGATGTTTCAATTTCTTTCCTCAAGTTTATTACAGTATCTTGATATAGTAATCCTCCAATAATAGCTAATGGTATAAATAATATTATTAAATATGAAAAAAAATATTTGTAGAATATACTAAACCTAATATTAATTTTCATATTATTGAACACCCCTTAAATAAATTGGTTCAGGGTTTACTATTTACTAATTGTTCAATTAATAAGGTAAAAAGCCCGTAAATACTCTATTACTATAGTACTAAATATAAAGTAAAGTAGTTATTCTTGCTATAATATGCCAAATTTAACATTTAAGCTTTTTCTACAAGTAATACAGCTTATCCTTTAAACTTAATATGGAATAAGCTGTATTACTGTTTTACTGTTTTACTGTTTTACTGTTTTATCTACCATTTTACATAACATTCTGTTTATTATATAATATTATCCTTTTTTCAATTTTAAGCTATAGCTAATTTATATTTAAGCACACTGTCAAACTACACTATCAGACTGTTCTATCAACATTCATGATTAAACTTCAACGCAGCCTTATATCCAGGCAATGCTCCTTCTATTACTTGTTTAACCTGTTTTATCTTCCAGTTAAGGTGGTATACATCAGTCATATATTCCATACTTGGTTCCCAACCAAGTCTAGAATCTACTTCCACGAGAGGTATAGTATCTTCGGCATTTTTAATTTCATCCTTACCTATTTCAATCATTTTATCAACCAACTCATCTATCCTGTTTTCATCAGTTTCAATAAATAATTGCATTTTTAATATGTACCACTTCTTAACATTTATAGTTGTCTTAACACAATTAACGATAAACTTACCGAGGTTTATCATGTAAAAAGCATCTTGCTTTTTATTATCGGGAAGCCTGTCATAGACTTTCTCAAGACATTTAACTCCATGCTGGAAACATTCCTTCATTTTTTCCAGCCTTTCTATTTCAACAGGCAACCTATATTGGAAAAGGGAACTCCTGCCATTATCATGAGAGGTATAGTTTGTATTACATATTCTGTTGCCGCCAAACATGGCATATGGCACAGAAGGTATTTGTGCACCATGTCTGAAAACAAGAGGATATGATGGTCCTATTCTGAAAGGCCCATATTGATCTTCATTGGTTGATACATAATTTCTTATTCCTTCGCTCCAAGCCTTCCACGCCTCAATAACTATGTCTTCATTGCCTTCACCAAAATCCCTTCTTGCTATCATTCTACATACCTCATCACTTGATGGTGAGGGAGACCAGTACGACCATTTTGCTACCTCACTTACAAATGAAGGCCACCAGCCATAATGATGAGATTCCATCAATCCGCAAAGTCCCCACTTTTCCCGTGCCTTATGCAATTCCTCGTAACGTCTTATCCATTGATATGGAGCAGGTTCGTAAGGAATAACACCAATGTCCCATGTAAGCCCACCGGTATTACTCATGGTGTAAAGCTTTATTCCCCTTTCATGGGCAATTTCCGCTTCACTTATAAAGTATTTCCCAGGGCCCTCAAAGAACAGAGTATAATCAACACAAGTACTTGTTATACTTCCGGTTTTGATCTGCTCAAACATTTCGAAAGTAACAAGCAATGATACATCTGTAGGAATGTTTTTTAGCAGCTCAACCCTATGTTCTTTATCAACATAACCCCAATTATATGTCCAAAACACAATATCTGCTTCTGGATTATGCCGCCTTATAACCTTTTTTACCAGGTTAAGCCACTGTGGATAATCCTGACATGGCCACCATCCTGGACTTGGCTTTCCTGTGGGTAAACCGTCTACTGTATTCTCATAATAAAACTTCCCTGAGGTGTTGGGGTCTTTACTTGGGAATTCAACCGATTCACCTACAAGCACAATTCCCTTCAAACCTGGACACTTCTCAAAAACTCTTCCGTAAGTACTGTCATAATAGCTCTCTGCATCAGCTTCATCAGGGTGCTTAAGACTCTTTAGATAACTATATGCATAAACATCAATACCATATCCTTTAGCCCTGTATATCAGCTCATTAAAATCCAGATATCCGTGTGGAGTGGTATCCACATCCTTTGTAAACACAAGTATGGCATCCATACCTGCATGGGCTATAGCATTAAGATGGGCATCAGGAAACATATCCAACCCATAGCCGGAATGTACCATTCTGGGTGAAAATAGCGGTTTTCTGCACTTATCATCCTTTTTAACAATGGGTGCACATTTCAAGTTCATTAAATCTTCCAAATAGAAGGATGCTTGTGCAACTCCTCTTTCATCATATCCGCATAAAATAATTCTATCATCATCGCATATAATACGATAACTACGAAGTGTATCCAGGCATTCACCCAATTCTTTTGCCAAATCTTTTGTAATAAATACAATTTTTTTAGAACCACATTCAGATTCTTTCTTTATATTCTTTGATATATTCTTAGATATGCTTAGTCTTAAAGATAAACCCATTGAAGTGAAAAAATAATCCTGTAAATCTTTTGCTGCGTTTAATACTACTCTATCAGCTTTTTCCGGCACGATAATTTCCCAGCTTTCATTTACTTCAATCTCATCTTTTTTAGGAATAACATTGTAATCTCTTCTATTTGGTTTATGAACCTCGAGTAGACGCTTCCTAAAATCATAATTCTTTTCTATTGTTTTTTCTAACATTTACCTACCCCCCCCTTTTTTTTTATAATAATACTGCCCTCAAATAAGTTGATACAAGTTTATTTAATTTTATTTTTTAAATCCTCCAGGCAAAGATTAATCATTTTCTCACCTATTTCGTTTGACGATTCGATAGCGTCCTGGATAAACCATTCGTCACTTTCCCTTATATATTCTTTCACAACCGTTTCAGGGTAAAGTGCACTTAAGATCGAACATTCCCATTTTCCTGCATGGTCATATCCCGTTGCAGCCTGTACTTCCTTACTCATGCATGGTAAAACGGTAATCCAATTCCATGGATTGTCCTGTTCATCCAGCTTTTCATAAAATTCCTTATTTTCATTATTACCCCACCAGCCAATACCTCTTTTTTCTTCAAGGTATTCAAAGGTTAGTTTTTTAGCCGCTTTCATACAACTTAATGTCATTGGCAGCAGATTTTCCTGTTCATACTGATGGTGTATAAGAATATATATATTTCGCCATCCTCCATAGAGAAGAGATTTCAGGATGCAGTATATGTTCTGTTCAAATATATCGGTATCAACATTGACTGTACCCTTTTCAGGCCCGGCAACTGCATAACTGGCCGGTCCGTACCATACCGGAGGAGCAATTATTATGTCTTTTTCCTTTGCCAGCCTTTCAAGAATACCGTATGCTATTAACGTATCACATCCAAAAGAGCAATGCGGTCCATGGTACTCAATTGTTCCGACAGGAATTACAAGTGGCCATTTTTCTTTTTTTGCCCTTTCAATGTCTTTTGGAAATATATATTCCAATTTCATACCCTATTTTACTCCTCATACAATATTATTTACAGGGTTTTATTAAACAAATTTCCAGTTACTAACCCTGCAGTGCCTACTCTTAACTCACTGGAAATTATCTTCAAAGGCTTTCATAGTTAGTGAGTCAAAGTGTGTCAGGGTGAGATTGACTCAACCGTTACCTCAAAAATCAAAAATCCAGCTCAATAATCTCACCAATAGGGCTGCAAAGACTTTCACATCCGGTTTCAGTAACTACAATCCCTTTTTCCCATCTCAATCCAAAGGTACTTCCCGATACAAAGGTGTCTATCTGGAATGTCATGTTGGGTTTAAGCATATATTTCGAATTGGTTTCCATCCACGGTGCTTCAACTTCAATCATACCTGTTCCATGACACGGGCCATACACATAATTCTCTTTGTAGCCTTTAGAAACAAACAGGTCATAAAAGCCTTTCGCAATATCACATGCAGCTACCCCTGCTTTAATATTTCTCTCAGTCCACATGTGTGCTTCAAGCCCGAATTCTACCTTCCTTCTTTTTTCTTCAGTAAGTTTCCCTACACACACGGGTATACCAATACTCGGTGAATATCCATCTACTTTTGCAGAAAGATTTAACTGTACAAGGTCCCCTTTTTCAATCGTCTTGTACGATGGTCTTGAAATGGCATGTCTTGTTGATTTCTCACTGAAAATATACATGGGCAGGCCTTCATATTCCGCACCATTTTCATATATAACCTTTTGGGCAATACCCACCATTTGCAATTCTGTAACTCCAGGGCGAAGATTTTTAATAACTTCTTTTATAGCCAGCTCAGTTATACGAAATCCTTCCCTCATGCATGCAAGTTCATTTTCCGATTTTATACTCCTCAAAGCAAGCATAATATCGTCAGCTTTTACTATTTCTGCCTCCGGATAGTTTGTCTTTAGGCTCTCCATCATTACGGCATTGGTATCAAGAAAACTGCCTATCCCTATCCTTATTTTCTCACCTTTTACCCCAAGAGCTTTAAATATGTCTTTGTATGTGCTAGTTTGAAATTCAGGATAAGACGGGTTTGCAGATTCACGGTAATCTAGTGAAGTAAATATTTTCTCAATCCTGCTTACATCAGAAGCAAATATCTTGCTTTCGGGTCCTACAATCAACCCTGCCTCACCTTCCGGCGTAATGGCAACTCCCGCCCTTTCAAACAAAGGCCAGAAGCCGCTGAAGTACCTAACATTGGCATAATCTGCCTCATTGGAATTCACCAGAAATACATCAAGACCTTTTTCTCCTGCAAGCTTCGCAGCTTTTTTAACCCTTTCCTTATACTCCCAATCTGGTATCATTATTCTGTCCATATGTAAGTCCTCACTTTCTATTAATATTTTTTAGTAATTTTAAATAGTAATTTTAAAAAATATTTAACCTTATTATTTCCCTGGTTATTATTTCCCCTAGTTGTCAAACGCCAAAGCCGTATTAAGTTCCTTAAGTTTATAAGGTTAAGTTGTGTTAAATTTAATAGTGTTTTAAAAACTCAATCCCATTGTTGTATAAAAAGCCATTTTCTCCTGTCTCGTATCCAACCTGCCATATTGTACTACTATAGGAACGTCACTAGCTAGTTTTATTGCATATTGTACCTCACGAGGTACAACTACTCCTCCTAAGTGGTCCGGGTTATCCATCCTTACGCATTTCACTCTTTTAGGGGGTACTTTAATTTCTATGTTCCCAACCGGCTCTTTGTCAGTAAAATAAAGGGTCATAGTTAAATTTGCCACACATTCATTATCATTTAATATAATAATAGATTCATGGCCTTTCAATGGTTCATCACCTGGCGGGGGCAATTCTCCATCCGGAAAATACCATATTTTTTTGCCGTTATTAAATTCCATCCTCATCAACTCCATATAATTTTATATGAAATAATATTTCATATAAAATTAATTTGTCAGTAATTGCTGATGCAATCGTTTTTACTTAAGAATTAGTATTTAATTGCCAATGTATAATATTATATAGTGTTATTATATAGTATTGCTTGAAAAAAGCTTCATAGCAGACTTTTTAGGTATTAGCTTTTGTACCTTGAGACCATTAACTTGGGTGAGCTATGCTTCATATTAACCTCCACGCCGGGCGTTATCCGGCACAAAAAATAACTTAACCTTTCACTTCCATTTGTAATAACGATTTCTCATATTATGATTATACAATTACTGAAATAAAAAGTCAATAGCTCTTCGGCATTTTAAAAAGTGAAAAAATTTATTCCAGGAATATAATCGTTTCTTTTGAAGAAATTTCTACTTAATAAATTGAGGTTCAAGGATCACATGATCATAAATTACCAATTCTTTGTTATCTATTCTTTTCATTATTATTTCCAGAGCTATTTCACCGATTTTTTCCGCAGGCTGTATCATAGAAGGAATCTTGATATTCATTAGTCCGGTATTATCTGTTGCATCAAAACATACTACATATAAATCTTCATGAACTCTTAGACCTTTCTCTCTTATTGCTCTTATAGCACCATAAGCAATATTGTTGTTGGCTGCAAGTAATGCCTGAGGCATCTTGCTTAATTCTAGCATCTTTTTCATTATTTTGTAACCACTTTCAATTTTAAAATTTCCTATCCCAATAAAGTCATTATTTACTTTTAGACCACTGTCATTCATTGCTTTTTTCCAACCGTTTAACCTTTCAATGGCTGATGTTTCTTGAAGTTTACCAGTTATAATAGCAATATCTTTATAGCCTAATCCTATAAGGTATTTTGTCAGGTCATAACTGGCTTTTTCATTATCTATGGTTACAAAATTATAGTTTCTTTTGACTTGAGGAAGGTTATCTACAAAAACAGTAGGAATTCCACTATCGAGTATTTTTTCAAAATATTTATCATCATTACATACCGTTGCAACAATGATTCCATCAACCTGTTTTTGAGCAAGTATGTTTAAATACTCTTTTTCCATTTCCTCTTCATAATCACTGTTGCAAAGTATAACAAGATATCCGTTATTTTTTGCAACTGCCTCTGCTCCTTTAATTAAAAGAGCAAAAAACTCATTAGATATATCAGGTACTATTACACCTATAGTCATGCTACTTCTGTTTCTTAAGCTGCGCGCTATTTCATTAGGTTGATAATTAAATTCTTTAATAGCATTTAACACCTTTTTTCGAGTTTCATCACTTACTCTATCTTTTCCATTAAGAACCCTTGATACTGTTGATACCGATATATTTAAATGCTTTGCTATGTCTGCAAGTTTTACCCTCATGTCTACTCCTTTTGTAATAACGTTTTCTTTTTAATTTTAATATTATTATATACTCTATATTATATAAAGTCAATTCATTAATACTGGGTGCATTTCCTATATATGACCCATTACAATGACATAAACATTGTGAAAGGTCTTGTAGAGCCTGTTAATTCGATGAGGGAAATGAATCATATCTTCATTTTTTGTCTTCCGTCAAAATCTATATAATAATTATTCCTTATAATTAACTTAGATACAGGTACAAGTTCATATTCTTTGTTCTTTAAAGCAGATATAATCTCGGGAAGCAACTTGGATGTATGTGGAGTATCATTATGAAATAAAATAATGGAACCCGGCTGTACCTTTCTCAATACCCTGTTTTTTATTTCTTCCAGACTGATTCCAGGCTTCCAGTCAAGCGAATCCACATCCCATTGTATAGAATGGTATCCTAACCGCCGGGCAGTTTTAATTATATTATTGTTGTAATCCCCATAAGGCGCTCTGAACAATTCGACTTTCTTTCCTGTTATCTCCTCTAATTTTTGGCTGCATAAAAGCATCTCTTTCTCTATTCTCTCAGTGTCTAACATACCCATTCTCAGATGTGAGTAAGAATGGTTGGCTATGTCATGGCCTTTGTCGGCAATCATTTTGACAGACTGGATATTCTTTTCGGCCCACTGCCCTACAATAAAGAAAGTAGCTTTCACATTTTCCCTTTCGAGAGTATTCAGAATGTCAGGTATATCATTTGCTCCCCAGGCGCAGTCGAATGTTATCGAGGCCTTCTTCCCGCCACAATCAACGGAATATATCGGCAGCAGGCGTGTTGGAGAGTATACGCCTATAGCGTTCATGCTTACAGTACTCAGTGCTGAAACCACTGTAATGGCGGCGGCTATAACAAAAAAGTACTTAATTACCGTTTTGGCCTCAATTACAAATACTTTCATACTTACTCCCGGAAAAAGTAACTCAGTAATATAATATTCGCCATGTCGCCCGGATATGCATGTTTATAGAACGAGATTGAGATAGAGATTTAGATCTTGATTGAGATACAGTAACCGATTTATTACATTTTCATATAATCTTATTAGATAATGAAATTCATTAACGAAGCGCAATTTTGTTATTATACAACGGCCTTGCCATATATGAACTCTCCCACATAGCGGGGGTATTCAATGTTCGGAAAATCGCCGAACATTGAATAATACACCGGACTGAATCTCAGAAACAGTCCGGTGTTTTTTTATAAACAAATATACGGTTAAAATTGTTTAGATTAGATTGCCATTATGGTTTATATCTGTCACACGTCGATAGTACGTTGATTTTTGAAAGCACAGAATCGGGGCTGTTTTATCAAACCGCCCCGCGCAAAGGTTATACCTTTTTCTCCCAGTCAAAGCCCGACCGATTCACGCCAAGCAGCGCCTCACCGTGATTTTTGACAGAAGAGGGATGTAACTCGCCCACCACAAAGTGCGCTTGCATGGGGCGGTTCACCTGCTCCAGTTTGATCAAAAACCGATTCCAACCTCTCCGCAGAACGGTCGTTTTATAATTCGAGGTATCACCCACTGCACCACCGTTGCCCTGATTAGCCCGCAATGGGACTATCTCACGGGTTTGATGCAGCAACGTTCCGTTCATCCACACTTTCATCCTGCCATTATTCGGAACGCCCACCACAACCGGCTTCTCCTCCTCGCTCCACAGATGATGCAGTAGATAAATCACGCCGTTCTTGGTGAATCGTCCAGACAGTTCAAGATCATTGCCAGTGCGCCACTCATCACTCCAGCCCTCAGGTGCTCTATCAAATAAACTGTTTTCCTGGACACCACAGTAGTCGTCAATCGTTTTTCCCTCGAAAAGTTCCGAGACAAGCCATCGGCTTCCTCCAACAAAAACCAACGGAAGAGCCGGCATGGCAGGCCGGTTTTTTGCATTCAAGATAATCCATCCACGGTTTGTTTCATTGATGTATTGTCCATCCGCTATTACTTCAAACAAAAGTTCTTTCATTTCTTTCGGCGCCAGTATGACCTCTGTCTCTACTTGAGGCAAAACCCTCCAGCCGTTCGGCAACTCAATACGCACACCCAACTTAATTACCACGGGGTGCGGATTACTCACTCTGACGCAGAACTGCGAAGGTGCGTCTCCAGTGATAGCGGCATGTCTGTGATAGCTGAGCTCCGCCGTAACCGCACCTAACTCCCAGCGCAGGGTATCCCCACGGTAATGCTCCATCCAGGACAAGTCGGGCGGCTCAATATGTGCAAGTTCATCATGCTGACCGAAATCGGTAAACTCAACCTCACAGCCCCAATATCTCAGCACTCGCCGCGCCTGCTCGCAGACAATGTCAGTCAACTCGTTGATGTTGGTGGGCGCAGTCAGGTTTTGAATCCCGCCAGTGGACATGTTGGTGGTAATCTTATCACCAAGCGGCTCAATCCATTTCTTCGGTAGTTTTTTGGCGCCCATAATTATGCCGAGCGTCGCGCCTAGTGTTGCAGCAGTACAATCGGTATCCCAGCCGCAGTTGACCGCCTTGCAGATTGCGTCACCGAAGTCCTCACCATAAAGCCAACCGATTGTCTGAAATCCCAGATTCAACGGTGAGTACTGCGCAATCGGATTATAGAACCTCTCCTTTAGGCGGTTACGGCTCTCTTTCCAGTCCACGCCGGCGCGGAACAACTCTACCGCCATCGCGATCGATTGGTGAGTTAGGCAATCTTCCGGAATCGAGGCCAGCCCAAGTTCTATCAATTTGAACTTATCGCTCATTACAAACGCCGCCGACTGCACCACCGCATTGTAAACCTCGCCAAAAACCGATTCCCCACCGCCGTGGTCGCAGATTGCATCATTAAAAGCATATTTAGCCGCGATTTCCGGGTGACCGGGTGTCACACATGCCCAAATTTCAGAACGAATTGGGCTTCCCATGCAGTCCCGGAACGCATTATTATACCAGCCGCATACTGGCGGTAACAATCCTTTTTTCATATTGGTTTTACTTAAGCCATATTCGTCAAAGTTGTAGGCAATACAGTCGAGCCAGTATTCGACCAGATCTACTGAAGTAATCCCAGGCCCTTTCTGTAACAGTGCCTGCAACCAAATTAACTGAATTTCCAGATCATCGTTGGGGATTCCACCCTCCGGTAAATTAGGATACCAGCAGACGTCAAACATTTCTTCCTTCCCAAATTTGCCTTCCAATGGTTCTCCAAGCGTACCTCCCGCATTTTTACCGAGCCAGCAACCCATCACCTTATCTCGAAATACCTCGTTGTTCAAAGTTAATTTGTTCTTTTTCAATGTCATCCCTCCACCCATAATAATCTGAAAATATGAATTGTGCGTCGATTAAATTCCAGCCTGTTTTGCGAGTGCCTTAAGATCATTTAGAAAATATGCCACACGCTCGGGGTTCAACATCGCATCATAAGGATATTTCTTCATAAATGCGCAATTCGAAAGTTCCTTTCCATATTGATCCACATCTGCAATAACTCCTTTGAGCAGCTCACCCGCGGTTTTGCCTTCGACCAGAATATCATCGGGGTTCACCTCCGAGGCGTAGCGTCCAAAACAATAACCCCGCGCTGACAGACGAAAGCCTCGCACATACATGCGCATAAATTCAAAGTGCTCCACTACCTTCGCATAGGCCGCTTCGGTGAGCCCGCAATTGCCCTCCATAACCTTCGCATAAAGCTTCTCACACAAATCAAGCGCAAAATCTTTGTCGGTCACAATCTGCGAAATATTCTGCCTGGTCATGGTTAGTGCGTCCTCTTTAGTAGTATCCCAATTTTTCAGGCTGTGATGGGTACCTCCAATAAAGGTGAATTGTCCTGTTGTTAGTAAGATGCAGCTATCATTTGAGAAAACCGCTCCATTGACAAAGTTAGTATTTTTTACAACATCCCAAGTCTGGTTCAGGATACCTGAAATCCATTTCACGCATTTTTTCAGCATTTGAGGAGTGATATTTTCCTCCAGCATTTTTTCCTCAGTGAGCCACTTCAGATAGATATCGTCCTCCTTAACATCTGGATTTTCTGCATATGCCGCAATTGCATAAAGGTTCAACATGTTCAGGTTATCAAAGCAGCCATAGTCCTGCACGCCTTCCCAGTCAGTTCTTGCGATAAAGCCAGTCACATTGTGTTCGGCACCGTACCTCAGTCGTTCTCTAATATCCTTAAGCATGGCACTTGGAATCGCACCCCAGCCATAAAACTGTCCGTTAACATCATACTCAATCCATTGCGGATGCTGCCCCACCTGTCCTATCAGAGGATTATTGGGAAAAGTCGGATAAAAATCGTGCGGCGTGTTTTTCAGCGAAAGCACAATATCGTCCGGCAGCGCATTGAACGCCACCTTGAAGCGCTCCTGCTCCTCCTTACTATAAATAAAATCACGGACGACCAGAGTCTTTCCCGCCTCTTTAAACGGCTTATACATCGCCATGATTATGTTTTTGTACCATTCCACAGGGTCAAGATGTTTGCAACGCTCACAGCCACAGGCAAAGGTGTTGCTGATTGCAAGTCTGGCCTCCCCCGTTCCGATCGAAACCACAATACCAGCCAGATCCGGCAGCGCGACGAACAGTTCCTTATACTTGTAAGGCAAAAATTCCTCATACCAGAATGGATCGCTCGGACAGATTACGCCATCCTGCATTAGTTCTTTGCGGTATTTCAAAACAAAATCCGAAAACCACAGTTCTTTATTCTCAAAATAGATATCCACTCCGGCAGCCTTTGCCTCCCGAATCACATGATTCATATAATCCCGGCGGTTGAGGTTTAAATTTTCACGAAGTGCGTATTTATAAATGTTGTGATCAATCTGCAAAAAAGCGTCATAATAATTTGTGGCTTCTCCTGTTCCACCGAGAAATTTCGCTGGGAAAACAATTTTATCCTCAATTCCTGGTTCATGGAAAATCAAGGTATTCATGTTGTTTCTAACCATAAAATTCAGTCTTTTGCGAATTTCCTCCAGATCCCATATTTGTGTGAAATCATGAAGTTCCATAGCTCTGATTGTATAGTTTTTCATAGAATCCTCCTATCTGGTATAATAATTTTGTAATTTTATAATTTTGCTATACCCTAGTTGCCGCCATGCTGTTGATCATTTCAGCCATAATTTGCATCCTTTTCTGCTCTGCAATTAAAGCACTGCACAGCCCATCAGCTAACTGTTCAAAGTCAGCCTCGTGGTTGGCAGAATTTACTATATTCACCCATTGGCAGGGTATTTTATCTGCCCCCTCAAATGCACCAGCGATATAGCCAGCCATGCATGCCATGGTATCGCAGTCCCTTCCGTAATTTGCTGTAGCGATTATGGTATCAGTATAGACCCCACCGCATTTATAAAACATCCCGAGCACGCACGGAACCGATTCCAGCGGATCAGCACTAGCGCTGAATCGATCGTCGTCCCTATCCGCCCCATATGCCTGCTTCGAGCGTTTCACCCATTTCACATTCATCCGGTCGTAATAAAGTCCGGTCAGTTCCTCAGTATCCTCCGCATCGTCCGCTAGTCGGATTGCCGTTTCGATTCGTCTTATCAGCGGGCTGGTGTCGCGGTTCGGTAGATGACGCAAAACAGCCTCGATTACTCCAAGTACTGTCGCATCAGGGCGCATTGCCTCGGCCACCGCAGACGCAATAGCACATGCTGCCTCTCGTGCGTGTCCATTATGCGAAAGCGAAATCAGGTCATAAGCATCCATGGCGGCCTGCGCAGGATTTCCCGCATTGATTATTCCAACCGGACCTATGCACGTCGGTGCGCTGTTTTCAGAAATATTTCCTACTCCGGCTTCTCGTACCGGGATTGCGCTCATCGCAATCCGGTGAAAACCGGCAGAAATCGAGTGCCAAAACGCCCGGACGTCCATATGCCGCATCCACATATCGGCCAAATCGTCCGCGTTGATTCTTCCCTGCTTTTCCACAATTGCTTTGGTAATCAACAGTTGAAGGCGGGTGTCGTCGGTATAGGAGCCCGCTTCGCTACTCAGTGCATAGGCGAGATGCCCCGGCTGGAAAAAATCGTCCGGCCGGTTATATGGAACCAGTGTCGTCACCCGTCCGTTATAAAGCTTGCGGATGAACTTATAATGCATGCATTCCATCGGGCCACCAAAAGCATCTCCGATAACACCTCCTATCAAACTCCCATACACCTTTTTATACAGCAGTGATCCGCGCAGGTCTAGCATTTTATCAATATGTTCCATACTATCCTCCTCCCTTTATCCCATCAAGAAGGCTTCTGATGTGTTCTTTAAAGATATCTATACGGACAGGATGCAGCCGGGAATGGATATAATAGGGATAGAAAACGTTATCCATCTTTGCTTTGATGTTATCGCGCGATTCATCAAGCAGTGCCAGCGCCTGCTCTGCCAACTTTATATCCGAAGCCTTCCGTGAATTGATTGCCATCTGTGTTCGATAAGCTACTATCGTAATTGCGCGGCAACATTCTGCAAACAAAACTATGGTGTCAATCAGATTGGTCATATCTCGGGCAAATTCTCTTGGAACGCCAAGGGATTCCACGTCGAGTATGTCATACAGTTCTTTTGCGAGCGTGACACCCTCGTCCTTTTCTGCAAAGATAACCGCGATATTCTCATCGGTTGCCGCTACATTCGCGGAGGAACCAGGCACCCATTCCTCGCGGTTAAAAATGTTTACCATGATGTCAAAGATTTTGGATAGCGAAAAAGGCGGCTGGTCGCTTTCAAGATACTGAAGTCCACGGATATATCCACATTTTTCATAAACTTTCCATGCGGCTTTTGTGAAGTCCCGCAGTTTTTTATATGCCTCGGGGTTTTCGGCCTTAACCGGCGTCTGAATATAAGAACCGGAAACCATTGGGTTATATAACCCGTTTTCCACCCATGTGCGATATATCTCATCCAGTTCGGTGTTTAAGTTCTCGCTCAGCATAGCGGCCGCATAAAGGTTCACCATACAAAGCGAATTATGTACCGAAGCTTCGTGCATCAGTTCCCAGTCGGTTCGGAACCACACACCACAAACCCTGCGACGTTTAAGCTCGGTCAGCCAGTCCCGAATCATTTCCACCAGACTGGACGGGATGACTCCCATTCCGGCAAATTGCCCCCAAACATCGATTTCCACATATTCGCGCAGATTGCTGCGACCAATTTCAGGGTTCATTGGGAAGGTGGGAAAATAATCGTGAGGTTGGCATTTCAGTGCCACGATGATATCCTTCGATACCTTCATGCAGGCATCGATAATCATATTCTGGTGATCTTTGGTATATGAAAAATCGCGTACAATCAAGTCCTTGCCCTTATCCGCCAAAGGTTTTTGAATCGCCTTTAAAACATCGATATACCAGTCAAACGGATCGGTATTTTTGCAGCGTTCGCAGGTGCACCGGTTCGCCGCCATTGAAATCATGCTCTCTCGGGTTCCCAGACTCACGATAATTCCTGCCAGATCCGGAAGTCGCTCAAACAGTTCTGTCATCTTTACATTTAGAAATTCCAGCCAGAAAGGGTTAGTGGGGCAACAGGAACCGTCGGTATTTAAAAGCCCCTGCACCATCTCAAAAATATTATCGCAGAAATAGATTTCCTTAATTTCGAAATAAACCTTGATACCATAGCTTTTCGCCTTACGGATCACCTCGCTCATATAATCTCTGCGGTAAAGGACACCTTGCCTTCGAACCGGCCAGCGCTCCCACATAATATCATTGTCAAAATATTTATCGGGAAATACGATCTGGTCCTGCAGGTCGTTCTGATGCAAAATCAAGGCGTTCATACCATACCGGGACATAAAATCCAATGCCATATCAATATGAGCCTGTTGCCACATCCTTGAACTATGAATCTCATAACCTCGAAAATCAAATTCAGGCATATTATTATTCACTCCCTTTTGTTTATTTGTTTATTAGCTTATTTGAAAATAGGCTTATGTTTTCAAGCCGGTAGTAATAATTCCCTCAACAAAATATTTCTGCATAAAAAAGAATAGCAATACTAAAGGAATAATTGATACAAGAGCCATAGCGAGAATTTCATTCCAATTCGAAACGGCAGCAACATCAAGCCCTAAGCGCAGTGCAAGTGAAAGTGGGTACTTTTTAACACTGCTGATATAAATCAATGGGTTAAAAAAGTCATTCCATGTCCATATAAACTGAAAGATAGATGCTGAAATCAATGCTGGCTTGAGCAGAGGAATATGGATCCGCAAAAATAACATTAAACTGTTGCAACCATCTAGAAATGCCGCTTCATCCAACTCTTTCGGAATGCCTCTGAGGAACTGCACCATCATAAAGATGAAAAATGGGAAACAGGCAAAAAGTGCAGGAACCCAAAACGGCAGATAGCTGTCTAGCCATCCCAGATCACGAAAAAGGATATACCGCGGAATAATTATGACGGTGTTTGGAAGCATCAAAGTGGAAATCATGATGCTGAAAAAAACCTTTTTACCCGGAAATTCAAACCTTGCAAAGCCATATGCCACAATCGGGCAGGAAATCAGGGTAAAGATAACCGTTGGAACAACTAGTAAAAATGTATTTCTAAAATAGTCGACAAAAGTATATTGTCCTGTGGAGTGCCAGCCGTTAATATAACCTGACAGGTCATAGTTTTCAGGGAATAATGAAATACTTCCGAAGATCTCTTTGTTCGTTTTGAAGGTCGCAAAAAACAGCCAAATTAGCGGATAGATCATTATTAATCCAAACAGGGTTATTAAAACATGATAAAGGATGTGCCTGATTTTAGTCTTTTTATTTTTATTCATTCTTATTTTCTCCCATCATTATAAAATACCCACAAATTGGATGACTTGAATAAGAATACTGTAAATAATACAATAAAAGTAAACACTATCCAAGACCCCGCACTAGCATATCCCATCCTGTATTTACTAAAAGCATCTTCATAAAGCTTTAACCCAATCAGATAGGTGGATTTAACTGGTCCACCCTTTGTCACAACAAAGGCTGCAGTAAAGTTCTGCAATGCGTTGATTGTCTGCATGAGAATGTTGAAAAACATAACCGGACTGATCATTGGAAGAGTAACATTGAAAAACGTACGAAACTTTTTTGCTCCATCCACCCGTGCCGCATCATACATTTCCGAAGGTACCTGTTTAAGTGCCGCCAAGAATATTACCATTGAGGAACCAAACTGCCATATTTCGATTAAACTGATGGTAAACAGAGCATATTTCATATCACTCAGCCAGTTTAGTGCCGGAATCCCCATATAGGCAGTAAAACTGTTAACAATACCGCTTTTCATGAACATTACCCGCCAAAGAACCGAGATGGCAACGCTACCTCCAAGGATCGACGGTAGATAGTAGATCGTACGGTATAGATTGATTACCTTTAACTTCATATTGAGCACCATCGCAACGATCAGCGCACATATAATTTTGCCTGGAACGACATACAATACATATTTCAGTGTTACAGCCATAGAATTTAAAAAGTCGGGATCTTTGGTAAACAGCTGGATATAATTGTCCAGACCTACAAACTTAAAACTACCTGCTATCTTTAAATTGGTAAAGGAATAGATAAACGAAACCACAAATGGATATAGCTGAAGTATACTAAATCCCAATAACCAAGGAAGAATATACAGCAGTCCGATATAGCTTCGTTTTTGAATTCCAATACCCTGTTTTTTGGCCATAACAGCCTACCTCCTAGTTAATTAAAAGTAAAAGGCAAAGTATTTCTCTCTGCCTTTAGCAATACAATACATGTAAATATTTTATAAAAGCCATATTAATCCTTCAGCCTCTCAAGCGTATCCTTTAGCAGTTTCATAGTCTCATCAGTAATTTTTTCTACAGTTCCTTGCTTGAAGGCTATCTTTGCAGCAGCATCTTTAAAAATCTGAACAATATCGTTTGGAACGGAAAGATTCTGGTGTACCGTAGCAATCGGGAGTGCAAGGTTAACCGCCTTCACCGCCATTGGATCGAGCAGTTTCTCGTCTGTGCAAATCTTTCTGGCTTTCTCCGTGGGTGGAATAGAACGGACATCTTTTAGAATACGAGCTGCGTTCTCATCATTGAAAAAATAATCGAGAAATATAAAAGCCTGTTCAGGAGTTTTACAAGTGCTGGCAACACCTATGAGCTGGGCAGGACGCAGGATAACGCCAGATTCCTTGGCACCTTCCCATGTCGGCTGAGGAATAATATCAGCAGTGTCCTGAAAATCATAGGTATTTTTATTTATATATGAAGTAATCAGCGAACCAGCAGCAAAATCATGACTAATCCACTTCGGGTTAGTCCACGGGGCAGTATCAAAGGGAGAACTCTCTGCCGCAGGCTGCAGGGTTCCACTTGAATACAGCCGGTCAATAAGATCAAAAACCTTATAAAGGTCGTCACGTGTGAAGTTTAGTGTGTAATCCGCGTTCATAATTTCCTTACCAGTAAGTTGGGCAAGATTGGTAAATATGAATTCCTTACCTATGGTCATTAATTCATAATTAAGAAAATACTGATTGGGATTATGCGCTCTAAGTTTTTTACCAGCCTCAATCAGATCATCCCAGGTCTTAATAGTGGAAATATCAATCCCAGCAGCTTTGGTTACTGCAGTATTTACAAGAATCGCACCTGCAGTTATACCGGTAGGCAGACCGACCAGAATATTATTATAAACACAAAAATTATTTAAAAATCCCTGGTCAAAACCGGAAAGATCAATATACTTAGTCATAGTATTAACATCAATAATAACATTGCCAATACGAAGCAGGTCTGTGGTCATCGAAGCATCGAACTGGATGATATCGGCTGCTGTTCCACTCGAAAGCTGCGTGGTAAGCTTCTCAAAGTATCCGTCATACCCGCCGTATTCTGCATCGATCCTGATACCAGGATTTGCTTTCTGATATTGGTCAATAACCTCGAGGGTAGCTTTATGTCTGCTGTCAGAACCCCACCACATAAATCTTAAATTCGCCTTAGCAGGTTCAGACTTTTCGGTAGAAATGGGCGTTTGTTCAGACGCACTCGTCTGAGCTGATTCATCCTTCTTTTTAGAGCCACAGGCAGCAAGCATTGTAACACATAGAGCTAAGGTTAGAAGCAATGCTACTGTTTTTTTAAACATTTTACATAACCCCCCTTAAATATATTTTTGTGAATTAAACCTCTAATACGAAGAAGAGTATTTTTCCCTTCATCTGCATAAATATTATCAAAATTAGTTCCGTTTGTATATGTATCTTACTTGACATAATAATCAATTAAGTATATAAAATATTGTATTAAGGTATCATTAGAAAACTTTTATGGTCATTATTTGATATCTCATGTGTGAGGTGATACTTAGTGTATACTCTGATTATCGTTGAAGACGAGGATAATATACGTCAAGGTTTAACTTATTTGGTTCCTTGGGAGGATTTTAATTTTCATGTTGTTGGGGAGTTTTCAAATGGTCGGGAAGCACTCTCTTTCATTGAAACTAACAGAGTGGACGCAGTTCTTACTGATATCCGTCTTCCCATTATGGATGGCATTGAGCTGGCGCAGACCATTCAGTTACGAAGGCTTGATGTAATCGTTGTTTTCCTCACAGGCTACCGTGATTTTGAGTACGCACAAAAGGCGGTAAAATGCGGTGTAAAAGACTTTCTTATCAAGCCGGTCAAGTATAAAGAACTGGCACTTACTTTTCTGAATATCAGAGAGAGCCTTGATGCAAGAAACAAAAATCAAAGCGAATCTAACATATTGTATGACGATCGTAAGGGCAATACCTATTACGACCGAATAATTGTCACTGTAAAAGAATATGTGTCCGAAAATATCCAATCAGTCACTCTCGAGGATGCATCAATTGCAGTCAATCTTAGCAGTGGTTATCTTTCACGATTGTTTAAGGAGAAAACTGGTATGACCTTCTCCGAATATGTTATCAAGGAGAAAATGAAACAAGCTGCCATTCTTCTCAAAAGTACTGACTATAAAACATATGAAATTGCGGACATGGTCGGCTATGACAGCCCGCGTAACTTTTCAAGGGCTTTCAAGCAGTATTACAACATGACGCCGACTGAATTCAGAGAACGGGGGTTATAATCTTGATGATACGGAAATATTTTATACGCAAGCTGATCGTTTATTTCATTGCCATGGTCCTTCCAATCATTTTTCTTGGTTCGTCTTTCTTTTTTTATACAGTAACCAGTCTTAAAGACGACATAAATTTGCATTCTAAAAATATTTCTGCTCTTGGCGAGAGGCAACTTGAGCTGCTTCTCAATACTTCATCCGATCTGAATATACTATTCAGTAACAATCCTGTGCTCACGCTAGCCATGTCCAAAATTCTCAACGCCCAGTCGCTAAACTATGCAGAATCCAATTATCAGAATCTAATCATATCGATTCTGAATACATCAAGTAACTCCAAGCGTTTTATTGACTCAGTCTATCTATACCAGAATAATTATCTGGGGAATTATTTCCGTTCAGGCTCTCAGATGACAAATATCAAAGACTCATATGACACTGAATGGCTGGACATTTACCGAACTATCCCCAAAGACAAAACTCTGTGGTTCACAAAAAGATACGCCAGATATTATGAGTTTGAACAACCCAGGCAGATCATTTCAATTTTTCACCGTTTCAGCAATACCCAGGGGGTGATAGTTTTTAATCTCAAGCCCGATGAACTCAAAAACAACTTGGACGCTATACAGATGTATAAATCCGAGGCTATTATAGTGACAAACTCGGATCGAATAGTACTGTTTAACAATAGTAACGCTGAAGCTATGAAAATTGACAAAGAGGTAAGCATCGATTTGCAGTTCACCAAAAAGGTAAATATGAATCAGAACGATATGTTCATGGTCAAATTCGGTGGCCGGAACTACCTCATGACCGAGGCTCATTCCTCAAAATATGACATGTATTTTATTTCACTTGTCCCTGAAAAGGAAATTTACGGCTTGTTGGATAAAATTATCTTTTTTGTGGGTCTTGCATTACTTATCGCGTTCTGCATGAGCTTCTTTCTCAGCTATTCTCTTACAAAAAAGAGCTTTCGTCAGATTGATAATATCCTCAAAATACTTGAAGATGCAGAAAATGGTGTGTATAAACATCACGAGTTGCCTGTTTTTCATGATGAATACGACACCATCCTTCATAATATATTGGATACCTTTATTAAAAACAGCTATCTGAATCTTCAGCTCAACGAGTCCAAACTTCGCCAAAAAGCCGCCGAGTTGACCGCCCTGCAGCTTCAAATAAATCCACATTTTCTGTTCAATACCCTGGAGACCATTAACATGGAGATACTCAAATCCACCCACACAGCTTCGCCCGCCAGCACCCTGATCGAGAATCTCTCGGATATTCTGAAATATTCGCTCGGGAGCCCTGACCACATAGTCACGTTGCGCGAGGAGATTCAATACACTAAAATATATCTGAATATACTGCGTTTCAGATACCCTCACAAATTTATGGTTTTCTGGGATTATGACGAAGACATGCTTGACATCCCAATCATGCGATTGTTGTTCCAGCCGTTGATTGAAAACAGCCTTTACCACGGAATCAAGCCCAAACAGGGCAAGGGACTTATTCGGGTACGGATTACAAAAAAGGACGGTGGTCTGTGTGTGCGGGTGACTGACAACGGGATCGGCATCCCAAAGCCGGAACTAGAACGGCTGCGCAAGGGACTGGATGAACTTCATTTTGACGAAAGGCATATTGGCCTGCAAAACACTAATAAGCGCCTTGTCCTGTCCTATGGCCCACAGTCCTCAATTAAAATCTACAGTAAATCCGGTCTTGGTACGGTCATTTCGTTCTTTATTCCAATTGAATTTAAGTTGCATACATACGGATAAACAAGTCGCGAGGGGTGTAACGGCTTTGTTTTGTCCCCTTTTTTGTCATGTGTTAACATCGCAGTCCTATGATATAACAATGCCAAACTCTAAGCAGAAAAACTTATTAAGCAAAATGGGATTAAACAAGTTAATAGGTAAAAAATTCGTTGGTAAAATTATGAAAAAGTTAGTGTAGTGACAAAATAAATTATTGCCATTACGCTCAAACCCTTAACATAACCGCATCAGGTACAGTCAAAAGAAGGAGCACAAGGAATATGTAAGAAATACAATTGTACATGTTCAAAGTGAGAAGGAGCAATATATATTAAACGGACTGAATGTACTCGGGACATTAAGGATACTTGTAGCATTTCTTTTGAATAATGACCTTATCAAAAAAGCTACACTTTTGTTTTTTGTAGATGGTGCAAGGGGTTTGCATTTTGCAATCAAGACGATTTTTGGGCGGATACCGCACAAGGTTATTCTTGACTGGTATCCATCTGGTGGATAAATGTAAGATGCAGTCGAAAAATTGCATTAAAACTATATTAAAAGTATATAAAAAATAACTAATTGAATAATTTACTTGTTTATGAAACAATGGTATTATAGTTTATGTACATTATTTACAATTACATATTACTACAAGAAGGGAGCAGAGCCATGTCTGACCAAATAAGGCAAATAGCTGCCAGAATAAAGGAATTAAGAGAAATATACGGTATTTCTCTTGAGGAACTGGCAAAGGAATTTAATATAAAAAAAGAAGAATATGAGGAATATGAGAGTGGAAAGGTAGATATTCCTGTCAGTTTTTTGTATAAAATTGCCAATAAATTTAATGTAGAACTGACAGCAATTTTAACAGGAAGCAATCCAAGGCTCCAGACTTATTGTCTTGTAAGAAAAGGCAAAGGTGTAAGCGTTGAAAGAAGGCAAGAATACAAATACCAAAGTCTTGCATATAATTTTATTAATAAAAAAGCTGAACCTTTCCTTGTAACTGTTGAACCCAAACCCGAAAATTCACCCGTAAGTTATAATTCTCATCCGGATCAGGAGTTTAACTATGTGCTTGAAGGAGAATTAATGATTTTTATCGACGGTCATGAGGTTTTGCTTAAAGAAGGGGATTCGTTGTTTTTCGATTCAAATATAAAGCATGGAATGAAGGCTCTGGGCAATAAACCGGCAAAGTTCCTAGCAATAATTGTATAATAATTGTATAAAGGAGAGATAGAATTAAATGCTGGAGAAATTCATAACAAAGGTTGACTATACTACATATGATGATTTTGTTAAGAATTTAAAGATAAACATTCCCGAAAATTTTAATTTTGCATTTGATGTGGTAGACAAAATAGCGGAAGAGACTCCTGAGAGGCTTGCAATGGTTTGGTGTGACGATAAAGGAAACGAGGCATTCTTTACTTTCAATCATATGAAAGTATATAGTAATAAAGCAGCAAACTTCTTTAAGTCGTTAGGAATTAAAAAGGGCGACCCGGTTATGCTTATTTTGAAAAGAAGGTATGAATTCTGGTTTTGCCTTCTTGGATTACATAAGATTGGTGCTGTTACAATACCTGCAACCCATTTGCTTACAGCTAAAGATATAATATATAGGAATAATGCTGCAGATATAAAAATGATTGTAGCAGTATCAGAAGAAGAAGTAATCAAACATGTTGAAGAATCTTTGGAAAAATCCCCGACGATAAAATACAAGGCACTAATTAACAGAAGCAAAGAAGGATGGTATAACCTAACAGAAGAACTAGAAAAAGCATCTGAAGAGTTTGAACGGCCTGAAGGAAAAGAATCTGCAACTAATGATGATACTTCTCTTTTGTATTTTACTTCCGGTACAACAGGTATGCCAAAAATGGTACAGCACAATTTTATATATCCTCTTGGCCATATAGTGACGGCAAAGTATTGGCAAAATGTACAGGAAAACGGATTGCATCTTACAATTGCCGATACGGGGTGGGCAAAAGCCGTATGGGGTAAAATATATGGTCAATGGATCTGTAAAAGCGCAGTTTTTGTCTATGATTATGATAAATTTATCCCGAAAAATCTTATTGATGTCATTGTAAAATACGGTGTTACAACATTATGCGCTCCCCCGACAATATACAGGTTTTTGATCAAAGAAGATCTTTCAAAATTAATGCAAGGAAAACTTAATTATTGCTGTATTGCAGGAGAGCCTTTAAATCCTGAAGTATATAACCAGTTTTTAAAAGCCACAGGGTTAAAACTTATGGAAGCTTACGGACAAACTGAATTGACTGTTGTAATAGGAACCTTTCCATGGATGGAACCTAAACCCGGTTCAATGGGTAAGCCTGCACCCGGATATGATGTAGACATAGTCGATGAGGAAGGCAACTCTTGTGAAGTAGGTGAAGAAGGACAAATAGTAATTCGTACCGATAAGATAAAACCCGTGGGAATGTTTCAAGGTTATTACCGTGACCCAGAAATGACTTTAAAAGTTTGGCATAATAATATCTATTATACAGGAGATATGGCCTGGAAAGATGAGGACGGTTACTTCTGGTTTGTGGGTCGCTCGGATGATGTAATAAAAAGTTCAGGCTACAGGATTGGTCCCTTTGAAGTTGAAAGTGCACTTCTTGAACATCCTGCAGTACTTGAATGCGCTATTACAGCGGTGCCCGACCCTATTAGAGGGCAAATAGTTAAAGCCACAGTTGTGTTGACAAAAAACTACAAACCTAGTGATGACCTTGTTGTTGAGCTTCAAGAACATGTAAAACGAGTAACTGCACCTTATAAATATCCCAGAGTTATTGAATTTGTGGAAGAACTACCTAAAACCATAAGCGGTAAAATACGCAGAATTGAAATACGAGAAAGGGATAAAAGTTGATTCAATATATACAACAGAGATGAAGCACGAATTTAAAAGAAAGAGAAAACAAGAGTTATAGAGAGTAGCAAAAAAATATTTTCGCAAAACCGAGTTGGACACGTACAAGATTAGTATTGTATAGTAGACTTGGGGGAGGTAGGTAATCAAGTCATGAACAATACTAATAGAACATTTTCAGGTAGGACATTTAGTCCTGAAGATATAGAAATGATAAAAT